>JADZFJ010000521.1 GCA_020849935.1 Crocinitomix sp.
GACGATGGATTGATCGTAAGTTTACTGAAAAGTTTCTTGGAAACTCAAGAAGGCATGGAAGTCTTAATGACTGCATCAAATGGACGAGATTGTATTCGCAAATTAAAGGAATTGACTACACCTCCTGAAATTTTATTGATGGATTTGAAAATGGACGAGATGAATGGAATTGAGACGATTGAATTTTTAAAAAAGGATTTCGGTAAAATTAAAACGATCATCATTTCTTCTCATTACAAAGTGTCATTTATGGGATTCATGTTAAAAACAGGGGTTGCCGCTTTTGCTCCAAAAGGAAGTTCAACCAATGAACTTATGCATATCATTCATGAAGTAGATACCCGAGGATATTATTTTAATGCCGATCAATTGGATGTAATTCGGGAACAACTTTCAACCCAATTTCCGAAACCTATTTTGGACGAAGATGAAATTTTATCGGAACGCGAAGTAGAAGTTTTAATTTTACTGTGTCAACAAAAAACAGCCAAAGAAATTGGAGATAAAATGTTTATAACCAAACGTACTGTTGAAGGACATAAAAATAATTTATTCTTAAAAACTGGGGCAAAAAACATTGCAGGGCTTGTGATATACGCTGTCCAAAACAAAATCATCAAAGCAGAAGATTTGCCGATTATTTAAGTAGATTTTTCAGAATTTTGAACCACGTATTTATACCTATTTGCTTCAAACAGGTACTTACTACCTATTCTTTTCATTCGAATTAACCTAACTTTGGATTCAATAGAGTTGAGTTGATCTTTGATATAATTTATAGAAACTAATTTGGCAATCGCCAAACTTTTCGCCTCCACCTAACAGCTAATTATATCATTCATCCTTAACCCTAAAATGACTCGACAGGGATTAATCTAGTCATGAATGCAGCTTGTAAATCGGCTGCATTTTTTTTTTACCTCAAATCCAACCTTACAAAATTTACTTATTTTCAAATATAAGTGAGATGGCTTGAGCTGAACGTACTGCCTGTCCATTCAATTGTGCAGGATTCCAATTAGCCATACCATTCACTATTCTCAGTGCTTCCAGATCTAAATTGACACGATTGCTTTTAATAATGGTCGATTCACCGATCGAACCATCTTGATTTACAATAAACCCAACAATAACTTGAGCGCTTGTTCCGAAGGGTAGCGATGGTTCAATTTTTCTTTTTTCCGTAGATATATATGTATCAAGGGATTGTTCATCTCCCTTATAATTGGCTATTTTATCGAGATTTGCACTATAAATCCGTTCTTCACTTTCTTCTGGAAGTTTTTCGCGCAAATCAAAATGTAAGATTCCAATCAATTCTTCCTTAAAGTAAAATTCAAAACTCCAAACGCCTGGGATTTTTTCCCAAGATTCGTTAAAAGCATACCCATTATAAGTTTCAAAATCACTTAAGACAATTAGTTTTTGGGTTTGAACTGTTGAAATTTCTCCTGAAGAATTCACGAGCACCGGGGTTCGAATCACCAATTTTAACCCCAATCGCTTTAAATGCTTAATTCTATTTTGTTGAAAATAATTTATGTAATACGAAAAGCCAAAAAATTGATTTTCTTGTAATTCTGAAATATAAATAACGTGCGATTCACATTGTAAGGTAGCGGCGTCCGGGGTCGATGAGAAGCCAGTTAAAGACTGATTATCAACCACTCTTTCAATGCCGCCAGTTTGATAGATCCCCATGTTCGTGACAAATAATTCAATGTTAGTAGCGCAACTCCCGAAAAATATCGCAAGAAAAAACAATTGAATTGTGCGCGTTTTAATCATAAGGATGTTAACGAAATTATGATTTTTTTTTGTTCAAGGGATAATTAATCATAAAAAAAGCATTGGTTCTTAGATAATTCTATTAAATTAGATCAAAATTAATGAATGAAACGGAAAGGAAGACCGGCGACTAAACAAGCCGAATTGAAGGAGGGGTTTTATATTGAGCTTAAAACAAAAGGTTCCAATACACCTGTCAAAATAAGAAGAGATAGCATGGAAGAGGTGGATTTAGCGATTGAACAATATGGCAAAAACAAAGCAGTGACTTATCTAGGTCAAGTGAAGGGTGGAAAATGGATGGATGGAAAAAATAAAGGAAAAAAAACGATTTAATTCGAAGGTTCTGATCTCGTTATCAATCTTATCACCATATATTTCTCGTAAAAAGAATAAAAGTGATCGGCAAAGCTTGTGGTAAATTATTTCTTCTGGGTGATAAATTCAACATCGTTCTTGTCTTTTTAAACCAAATCAATCAAAAACTTTTAATATCTGTAAAAGTCTTCTTATTTTAGGCGGATATGTCAAAGTTTAACATTCTGAAAAATAGTGGTCCAGGTACTATGGTTGCTGCGGCATTCATTGGGCCAGGCACTGTAACGATGTGTTCTATTGCAGGTGTTCAATTCGGTTACGCACTTATATGGGCAATGGTTTTATCGACAATTTCTACCATCGTTTTACAAGGAATGGCGGCGCGGTTAGGATTGATTTACCAAAATGGTTTAGGAGAAGCAATTGTCTCTCAAATAAAATCTCCTTTTGTCAGATACACGGTGGTGATTTTGGTGGTATCAGCTATTATTATTGGAAATAGTGCCTATCAAGCAGGTAACATTACAGGCGGGGTGTTAGGTTTACAAACATTTCTGCCTACCCTCACCCTCGCATTTGATGGATTCGACTTAAACATATTGCCATTGATTTTAGGAGGGGTTACCTTCATCTTACTTTACATTGGAAATTATAAATTTATTGAACGCACCTTGGTTTTCTTGGTTGTGTTAATGAGTCTCTCATTTATCATTACCGCTTTAATGACTCAACCAGATTGGGGAAAGATTTTTACGGGTTCTTTTGTGCCGACCGTTCCAACTGGAAGTCTATTAACCATAGTTGGATTAATCGGTACCACCATTGTTCCGTATAATTTATTTCTACATGCTTCACTGGTTCAAGAAAAATGGAAAAATCCATCTGATTTAAAACTCATTAAAAAAGACACCCTTATTTCGATTAGCTTAGGAGGATTAGTTTCAGTGGCGATTATTATATGTGCTGCATCGATTCCAAATAC
>JADZFJ010000522.1 GCA_020849935.1 Crocinitomix sp.
AATCCAATTTCGACCGAATTACTTGGAAATGGAATTACACGTTATATGCTTGGTGTGTTCGATGAATATATTCTGGCAGAACAAGTACGTCAAGAAATTTTATCGGCGTATCCAGATGCCTTTGTGGTGGCTTATTTAAATGCTGTTCGTATAAATACGTCCACAGCCCGCGATCTTGAAAATGGTGTAATAGCTTGTGATGAAAGTGTTTATCCGAAAGTTGAGTATCATCAGGACTCCATTACAAACTACACCAAACTTATTGACGGACCTGTTTTTTATCATTATTATGGCTATAACAAAGATAAATTCGATTATAAAAATGAGAATTTCAGGGTCTTTGTACAAGGAATCAAGGAAATCATCGATCAAGGTTTACCAGTGACAGTTTACATCACTTCGAGTGCATCGCATGTACCTACAAAGGCTTACAAAGACAATCAAGATCTCGCTGTTCACCGATTAGATAATGGTAGAACGACCATCCTTAAATTGTTGGAAGAATTTGGTTTAGATATTTCTAAAATCAATATTGTCATGAAAGAAGCGACCGTAAACGGTCCTAAATACAAAAATGACGCGGAAAAAAATCGGGATGTGTACGGGAAATATCAATACATTAAATTTGAATTAGAATTTTAATGCGCTTCGGCTCAACTTACATATTGTTCCCACTTTTAACTATCTTGATGGTATGTTCGTATAGCGGCTATACTCAAGATCTCGGAAATTTTGCTGTCAAAAAATTTGTAAAAAAAGGACGGAAAGCTTACCGTAAAGAAGAATATTGGAAAGCAAAATCGTATTACGATAAAGTAACAGAATCAAACCCAACAAAAGCACAGTATTGGTTTGAAGCCGGTTTAGCCTATTACGATTCGCAAGTACAACGTGAAAATTCGGTGATCTATTTTGAAAAAGCCATCAGTCTTTCAAAAACAGATACAATTCCAGAAATCCTCTATTACATCGCAAAATCATATCATTTTATCGGTGAATTTGAGAAATCAATTGAGTATTACAACATGTTTCTCAATACCTTGTCTAACAATAAAAAAGGACTCGAAACACGACAGGATGTGATTCGACAAATTGAACTTTGTAATAATGGGATCAACCTGCGAAATGTTCATTTATACGAAGTCGCCGAAATTGTCAAACTCTCCGAAAAAGTAAATTCTGAATACCTTGATTACTCACCCGTTTTGTCTTTTGAAGAAGATTTATTGTTGTTCTGTTCGCGAAGACCTCCAGGGAAAAGAAAAAATGTGGATGGATTATATTTCGAGGACATCTACTACACCACCCAAGAAAGTGATTCTGGCGCTTGGTCGGAAGCCATGATGATTGATAAATCGTCAGGATATGTCAGCAAAGAATTAAATTCGAAAAAGGCGCACGTAGCACCCGTAAGTATTTCGGCGGATGGTAAAACCTTGTACATCTACAAATTAAACAGCATTTGGAAATGTACCAAAGATGCCCAAGGAAAATGGACGGTTCCTATCCGAATGAATCAGAACGTCAACATAGGCGATGCAAACCCGAGTATTTTTATCACCCCTGATGAAAAAGAAATGTTTATCGTTTCGAAAGGAGCAAAAGGTAGTTATGGAAATCGAGACATTTATTATTCGGTAAAAGATGAAAATGGCAATTGGAAAAAACCCGTAAACATGGGGTCAAAAATCAATACCGAATTCAATGAAGATGCTCCTTATCTTTCAAGAGATGGCAACAGCCTTTATTTTGCATCAGAAGGTCATAATTCGATGGGGGGATACGATATTTTCCGCTGCCAACGCCAAGAAAATGGCGAATGGTCGGAGCCAAAAAACATTGGCACGCCTGTCAATTCATCAGGTGATGATATTTATTACATTGAAAATGAAGAAGGAACCTTGGCTTATTATTCCTCCATGCGTCCAGGTTCGTATGGATATTTAGATCTATACACCGCCAAATACGATTGCAAAAACATTCCAACCACCACCGTAATTGGCTATGCGATTTATGCCGAAAATCACATGCCGGTGAGTGGAATCATAAAAATTTCCAATGCCGAGACCAATGTTGAAATGGGAACCTTTGCCATTGATCCAAAATCTGGAAAATACGAAATCATCCTTCCGCCAGACAATACCTACAAAATGGAATTGATTGTCAACCAAGCTGGATACAACCAAGAACGACCACATATTGAAGAATTCTATATTCCAAGACAATGCGAAGCCTTTAATTTATTTCAGCAAATTAAAATTACCCAAACTAAAAATGAAGCAGGCGATTTAACCAGTCAATCTGCGAAATTTAGCCATGGCATGTTTGACATGGATTTAAAATTAAAAGAAGAATTTGATGTAGATTTTGAATACGTTAAAAATACCAATCCGATTAGCACCGGAATTTCCGGAAATGTGGCCCATAGTTCGAATTGGGATGCGAAAAATGTCGAAGTAATGCTCTTAAACGACCGAGATCAAATCATTCGAATTACCCGAACAAATGAATTTGGTGATTTTGTTTTTGAAAAACTAGACACCACCGAAAATTATCGCCTGATGATTAATCAAGAAGATGCCATTCGATCCTACAATGGCTGGGATCAATCGCATCCATCTGAATTTTACATGCAAGGTGTTGTATATAATGTATTTGAAACAAGCAAACTACCTCGAATTGGAACAACGGTCTACCTCGCAAAATCCGATAAGATCTTGTCTGATTTATCTGTCACTGATGTAGAGGGCGAATTTGAATTTTTAAATCCAACCACCCCATTAGCGATCATCGAAGAATTAAACGACAATACGACAATCACCTACAACCTCGATAAATCGGATCCTGAAATTTTATATTCTGCCCTTCTTACTACTTTAGATCCTAACGACAAAACAAGTGGTTATACCGAAAACATTGACTTGGTAACCCTCATTAAATTAACCGAAACCGACGCACAATTGCGAGAATTTGCCAATATCCTTTTCGATTTTGATAAATTTTTCCTCCGACAAAAAAGTGTTGATGTTTTAGAGGCGTTATACTTGTTTATGCGCGACAATCCTTCTGTAGTGGTGCGATTAGATGGGCATACCGATTGGATTGGAACCGACGAATACAATGAAAACTTGTCTAAAGAACGTGCCTTAATCGCACATAAATATTTGA
The DNA here is from genome assembly GCA_020849935.1 of Crocinitomix sp. Taxonomy (GTDB): domain Bacteria; phylum Bacteroidota; class Bacteroidia; order Flavobacteriales_D; family Crocinitomicaceae; genus Crocinitomix. Next base: position 3,169 of record JADZFJ010000522.1, read on the forward strand.
TTGACAAAGGAATCGCACCCAACCGAATTGAAAATAAATGGTTTGGCGAAAAAACACCAAGTGTTGCCAATGCCAATCCAGACGGATCAGACAACGAGGAAAACCGTCAACTAAACCGTCGTGTGGAAATTAAAGTAGAAATACCTGAAATGGCAGACTTATATATATCTTTGTGAAAACACTGATATTTATTTGAATGGAACTCAACCTACAAAAACCAATCGCTTTTTTTGACCTTGAAACCACAGGGTTGAATATTTCAAAAGACAAAATCGTTGAGATTGCCATTCTCAAAATCAACCCTTCGGGGACAGAAGAACTGTTGTTACACCGAATCAATCCTGTGATTCCGATTTCGGAAGAATCTACCAGCATTCATGGCATTTCAAATGAAGATGTGAAAGATTGTCCCACGTTCGAGCAGTTAGCGGAGGAAATAAAAACATTTATTGGAGACGCTGATTTGGCTGGTTATAATTCGAATCGCTTTGACATTCCCTTTTTATTGGAAGAATTATTGAATTCAAAAGTGGATTTAGACATGGAAAACCGAAAATTTATCGATGTCCAAACCATTTTTCACAAAATGGAACAACGTACCTTGGAGGCCGCGTATAAATTTTACTGCAATAAAGAAATCGAACATGCGCACAGTGCCGAGGCAGACACCCGTGCTACTTACGAAGTGCTCAAAGCCCAATTAGATCGTTACCAAACGTTAGAAAATGATATGTCTTTTCTTTTTGAATTCACCCAAGCAGGTAGAAATCAAAAAATTGACTTTGTTGGAAGATTAGCCTTAAATGATGAGGGAGAAATTGTCTATAATTTTGGCAAACACACGGGAAAAACTATCAAAGAAATTTACGAAAAAGAACCGGGCTATCATCGCTGGATAATGGACAATGATTTTCCGTTAATCACAAAAAGCATTCTTTCTAAATCAATCGAAAAATTAATGCAGGAAGATCGGGCAAAAAAACAAGCAGCAAATCGGCCAAATGAAGTCAAAAATGAAGAAATTTCATTGACCGATAAATTAGATCAACTCAAAAATAAATTCAACCAATAACTGTATGAAAATTATCTGTATCGGTCGTAATTATAGCGATCACGCGAAAGAAATGAATGCCGAAATTCCTGAAGAACCGATGTTTTTTATGAAACCAGACACGGCATTGTTTCGTGAAAAGGATTTTTATATACCTGAATTTACCAACGATTTGCACCACGAAGTTGAACTCGTCGTTAAAATTAGCAAGGTTGGAAAACATATCTCGCTCCAAAATGCACCCAATTATTACGAAGAAATTGGGTTAGGTATCGACTTTACAGCCCGCGATGTGCAAAAAATTTGCAAAGAAAAAGGCTGGCCTTGGGAAAAAGCAAAATCTTTCGATAATAGTGCCGTTATTTCGAACCATTTTATTCCTAAAAGTGAATTAGACCTACAAAACATTTCTTTTAGTCTTCAAAAAAATAATACCATCGTGCAAAATGGAAATTCCAACCAAATGATTTTCAGTTTCGAAGCGATAATTTCCCATGTATCCAAATTTATCACCTTAAAACCGGGCGATCTTATCTACACGGGCACACCAGAGGGAGTTGGGCAGGTAAAAATTGGGGATGTCTTGGAAGGATTTATTCATGACAAACCTTTCTTTCAACTCAAAATAAAGTAATTACCTTTTTCGTCGTCTTCAGAAAAAAAATTTAAAAAAATAAATCCTAATGCTAGGATGGTAATTTTTTTTTCGTATATTGCATCAAATACGCTTTTGATTTTTTCATTCCACACCTGCGTTGGTACTATTTGGAGAAAACTGAAAATCCATTAAAGAGTAGGTACAATTTTTATTTTTTACAAACCTTATGAAAAAATTGACTTTTTTAAGTCTACTGTTACTGTTTTGGGGTATAGCCAACGCAACTGTAGACTGCAGACCCATGAGCTTAGTCACTGCCGGAGACAACGGTATGGTGATTAATTTACCCACATCACCCAGTTGTCTATCACCAACTTACACCGTAAGTGCACGAGTAAATGGCAGTGGTTTGCCCTTTGTACCCGTTTCAGTAACGGTTACGTCACCTTCGCCAGGCAGCTTTCAAGGCGCAATTACAGGACTCGAACCGTGTACAAGCTATGACATTTTAGTCCTAGTATATTGCGGCGGATCCATTGAAGGAGGATGTGTAAACGCAGTGCCATTTACCACCACAGGATGTGATCCCTGTCGAGGATGTCTTGATTTTTTAGGAATCGAAATTATTGGACAACGAGAATGTGAAGCCGAATTGGTGATGGATTGGACACGACTAGAAGGTTGTGGCGAAATTACCATCATTTCGCAAACGTGGGATTTTGGACACCCTGGAGGAACAGGCTCAGGTGAACTTATTACCCACACTTTCCCAGGAAACGGAACCTACACCGTTACGGCAACTATTGTTTATTCAGTAGCTGGGGTTCCTGGTACATGCACTGCTGTTCAAACACGGGAAATTACGATTACCGATTGCTTAGGTTGTGGTGATTGTTTGACATTCGAAGGAATAGCGGTTGTTGACCAACGCGAATGCGAAGCTGAATTAGTGATGGATTGGACAAGAATGGCGGATTGTGGAGAAATCACGATTATCTCTCAAACGTGGGATTTTGGACATGTCGGTGGAACTGGTTCTGGTGAGCATGTTACCCACATTTTCCCAGGAAACGGAACCTACACCGTAACTGCAACCATTGTTTACTCAGTGGCTGGAAGACCTGGAATTTGCACGGCTGTTCAAACCCGAGACATCACCATTACTGATTGTATAGGCTGTGGCGAGTGTGTGATATTTGAAAGTATAGAAATCTTAGGACAGCGGGAATGTGAAGCAGAGTTCTTGATGAACTGGGGCAGATTGGATGGATGTGGAGAAATTACGATTATTTCTCAAACATGGGATTTTGGCCACGTTGGTGGAACAGGCTCAGGAGAAATTGTTACCCATACTTTCCCTGGAAACGGAACCTACACCGTAACTGCAACCTTCGTTTATTCAGTAGCAGGCAGACCAGGAATTTGCACCGCTGTTCAAACCCGAGATATCACGATCACCGATTGTATTGGCTGTGGTGAATGTTTGTTGTTTGAAGGAATAGAAATTATTGATCAAGCAGGATGTGACGCCGAGTTGTTAATGAACTGGACAAGAATTGCAGATTGCGGAGAAATAACAATTATCTCTCAAACATGGGATTTTGGACATCCAGGCGGAACTGGCACTGGTGAATTAATTACCCACACTTTCCCTGGAAACGGAACCTACACCGTTACAGCAACAATCGTTTATTCAGTTGCAGGAAGGCCGGGCACATGTACAATGGTTCAAACCCGCGATATTACAATTACCGATTGCATTGATTGTGGAGATTGTGTGATATTCGAAGGAATTGAAGTTATTGAAATACTAAGATGTGACGCCGAGTTGTTGATGAACTGGACAAGAATTGCTGATTGCGGAGAAATAACAATTATCTCTCAAACATGGGATTTTGGACACGTTGGCGGCACAGGCGCTGGTGAACTTATTACCCACACCTTCCCAGGAAATGGAACATACACGGTTACAGCAACAATGGTTTATTCAATAGCTGGAAGACCGGGAACATGTACAATGGTTCAAACACGGGATATTACAATCACAGATTGTTTCTCATGCGAGGAATGTTTCTCCATTAACGATATCATTATCGAGAAACAAGACAGATGTGAAGTAGAAATGTATATGGATTATACAGGATCTGGTCTTTGTGGTCCTATTACTATCATTTCATCAACATGGGATTTTGGACATCCAGGAGGCACAGGAAGTGGATTAACTACCACCCACACCTTCCCAGGAAACGGAACCTATACAGTTACTGCAACGATTGTTTATTCAATAGCAGGAAGGCCAGGAACATGTACAACGGTTTCAACACGCACCGTCACAATTACTGGATGTGTAACTTGTGCAGATTGTTTAAACTTCTCGGCGATTCGAATTTTAAGCCAGAAAAAATGTAGGGTTGAATTTGTTATGGATTACGTAACCACAGGTCTTTGTGGTCCTATTACCATTATTTCGGAAACTTGGAACTTTGGTTATCCAGGAGGTGTTGGAAGTGGTTATTACACAATCCACAACTTCCCAGGCAACGGAACCTACAATGTAACCGGAACGATCGTGTTTTCTGTTCCTGGAATCCCAGGCACTTGCACGATCACGAGAACACGAATAGTAACCATCACTGGTTGTAGTGGACTCGTTGACGGCGGCGGAGGAAGAGGTCAAATGGATACACCAGCGTCCGAAACAAACACTTTGACGGTGACTACCATTCCAAATCCTGCGGATGAAGCGGTGACAATAACCCTACTCGACCCATCCAACGAAGTAGCATCTGAGAATTTGATGTTAACCATCTTCGATATGAACGGTAGAATAGTTTATTCCACAAATGTCAACGTTGGTGTTGGCGAAAATATTGAATTATCAAAATTTAATAGTGGCGTCTATTTATACCAAATTAGTGATGACAATGGGGTATTGATTCGTGAAAAATTGATCGTTCAATAAGCATCAATTAATTAAATTCAATTTGCTTAGAGGCTGTCATTTTTGGCAGCCTCTTTGCGTTTTATACCTAACTTAGATACATTCAGAAAATTTACCAAAAAGTGTTAATCAAATTAATGCTAAAAACTAAAATTTTAATTCGCCTCAAAACACCGTAAAACCTTGGTTTAAAGAAAAAATCCTTGAATTAATTAATCATAAGACAACAAATTTTCTTCCATTTTTAAAAAAATTGATTATTTTTTAGGAAAACTTGTTTTATATGAAAAATAATTCTTAATTTTGCGCCGTTGTGAAGCAATTCAAACATTTATCAATTGTTAATATTAAAAAATCAAATTATGAAAATGACCGTTCTTAACTTAAGAAAAATTGGATTCGCAGTAGTTGCTGCTTCTTCAATGTTAGTATTTAGCTGTGGTGCTGAAGAAGCAGAAGCTACAACAGATGCTCCTGCTGCTGAAACTCCAGCTCCAGAAGTAACTCCAGAGCCAGTTGCTGAGCCAGTTGCTGCTGATACTGCTGCTCCTGCTTGCGATGGTGGTGATGCTTGCGATGGTGGTGCACACTAGTCAAAAAGAAAATTTAAAAAACCGCTTTGGAAACAAAGCGGTTTTTTTTTGCCCAAATTTCAGATTTCTTCCTACAAAAATCTTGGTTTTTCCTTAACTTTACCAAAATTGCGCCTGTATGAAGGAAGAAATCAACCGAATTAAAAAAAAACAAATTCCTGACCTTTATCAAAATCTCACCACATGGGAGACCAATCGGCGTACATTTTTAAGAGGCGCCCTCCTAACTGGTGCTTTAACACAAATTAGTCTTTTTACTTCCTGTTCAGCCGAATTAGAAAAAGGAAACGACTTATTAACCTCCGAACAAGCTACTATCTTAACCAATGTGATCGATGTTTTTTTTCCAGACGACGGAAATGGCCCAAGTGCAAAAGACATCAACGCATTTGGCTATATCATGTGGGTGCTCCACGATAGCCTTGGCAGAAGTACAGAAGAGAATGATTATATCCTCGAAGGAATTCAATGGGCAGATGATACCGCGCAAGAACTTTATTTCAAACCATTTGTCGAATTAACCGACGAAGAAAAAAAAGCACTCATTGGCATTTTTACTGATTTGGATTGGGGCAAAAATTGGTCGTCTATGATTATTTTCCTCATCCTCGAAGCCCTGTTGTTAGATCCTCTTTATGGCGGAAATATTAACGAAGTTGGGTGGACCTGGCTCAACCATACTCCAGGATATCCCCGACCAACAGAAGAAAATCGATACGAGCGAATCATGGAAAAACAACTTAAACTAAAGGCATAAGGATGGAATATGATGTATGTATCGTTGGAAGTGGTGCCGGAGCTGGACCAATTATCTTCGAATTGTCAAAAGCTGGTTATAAAGTGCTGGTGCTTGAAAAAGGTCCTTGGCTGAAAACTGAAGATTTTTCGAAAGATGAAATGACTGCCACCCGTCGTGATGCCTATACACCACGTTTGGCAGACGAATGTCACGTCATTGAAAAAAAAGATGACGGCGGCAGATGGTCGAAAGAATCTACTGCCGAAAGTGGAAAAAGTTTGTGGAATGGGAATTGTGTTGGTGGATCTTCCAATTTCATGAGTGCTTATTTTCATCGCCTTAAACCAAAAGATTTTAAACTGTTCACCGAATACGGCGAAATTGAAGGTGCCAACATGGTCGATTGGCCAATCTCTTACGACGAACTAGAACCATTTTATACCAAAGTAGAAGAAGTTATCGGGGTTTCAGGAAAAGTTGTGCCACACAAACACCTCGAACCTCGTTCAACACCCGATTTCCCCTACCCGCCCCTCGCAACTCACATGGTTTCTGAATGGTATATCGAAGGTGGAAAAAAAGAAGGGTTTAATGTCATCCCGGTTGCTCGTGGCATTATTTCACAACCAAAAGACGACCGAAAAGCTTGTTATTTATCCAATTATTGCGGCAGTTTTGGCTGTTCATCCGATGCCAAAGGAAGTTCGCGTGCGGCCCTAATCAACAAAGCCTTACTCACCAACAATTGCGAAATTCGCCCGAATTCAAAAGTCTTTCAACTCGAATCTAATTCGGAAGGAATCGTTACAAATGTTTGGTATTACAATGAAAAAAACGAAAAACAACAAGTTTCGGCAAAAATCGTGGTTGTAGCGGCGCAAGCGATTGAAACTTCACGCTTACTGCTCATGAGTAAAAGCGAAAAATTCCCGAATGGGTTGGCAAATAATTCAGGAAATGTTGGGAAAAATTTAATTTTTGCTGGCGGTGGTGCAGGCTCTGGTTATATCGATTATGCCGATATCCAAGAACCTGAACTCAGTAAATTTAAATCACCCGCCACCTTTGTGAACCAAAGTTTACTCGATTTTTACGAAATTGAAGATCCCACATTTAATGGAAAAGCCAAAGGAGGCACCATCGATTTTCTCATCGAACATTCGGCACCAATGCCAAAAGCGCGGACGGCAAAAATGGATGGGGAACGAATATTATACGGTTCCGAACTAAAAACCAGTTTGCACAATTACTTCACCAAACAAAAAAAGCTCCGTTTTGAAATCTTTTGCGATTGGTTACCTAACGACGATTGTCATGTCACTTTAGACGATCAAGTTAAAGACAAATGGGGCGATCCTGTCGGAAAAATAAAATTGGGTTTTCACGATCAAAACATCAAAGTAGGGAATTACCTCGCCAACAAGGCCATAAAAGTGATGCAAAACATCGGTGCTAAAAAAATCACCTATTCCATCACCGGAAATCCACCCACCAATTTAATGGCGGGCGGCTGCCGATTTGGAAACGATCCGGCCATCAGCGTTTTGGATAAAAATTGCAAGGCCCACGAAGTCGCCAACCTGTACATCACCGACGGAAGTTTTATGCCAACCGGAGGCAGTGTGCCGCATACCTTTACCATCTATGCAAACTCCTTCCGCGTAGCCGAAAAAATTATGGCGCATCTCCAAAACATGCAACCATAACAACATATTAATCGCTAAAATTTTTAAAGGTAATTTGGGTGTTCCCCAAACGCCAACACAATTCACTGCACTGCGTTTCGTAATTGCATTGGCTTTGGGTCGCGTCGTCCGCTGTATTTTTGCAAAAGTGGTTTCGCTACCCTCCACCACCCTTGCAAAAGATGCTGCTACCACCGCTAACACGGCTCTTAGTTAAACTAAAAATCTGCCAAATGGCACAAGCGGGACGCTTGCGCCAGCACGTGGTAAAAAAAAGAAAATCTGTGTAAATCTGCGAAATCTGCGGGAGAAAAAAAATAGTTAATAGAACGCTGATAACGCCGATCGTGCGGATGTTCGCCGATCTAATCGAGGTAAAAGAAAATCCTAATGGCACAAGCGGGACGCTTGCGCCAGCGCGTATTAAATAGACCTCTACGGAAATCTGCGAATTCTGCGGGTAAAAAAAATCTGTGTAAATCTGTGTGAATCCGTGGTGAAAAAATATTCTTTACTTTTAAAATAAATCCCATACCAATCAAGTAGTTAGTTTTTAGTAACTGTTAAAATAACTCGCAACCGACCCAACCTTTTTCCAACTTCTAACGTTAGCCTTTTAACCAATTGTTTTAAACCCTTGGGTATTGATTTATTTATTTGCCAAAATTCTTAACTTTTAACGAGAATTTAGAAGCAGTTAAAAGATAAATAAATCATTATATTTAAGGGTTTTGTTTAAATTTATACTATGAAAAAATTTGACCTAATCTTTAAATTTTTATTCCTATTCACTTTTGTGAATATTTCGTATGGTCAAATAGGCCCTTATTTTGGTGGAGCAACTTGTGACGCTGCTGTTCCGATTGAAATAGGAGAAGGGTATGTCACCAATAATATCTTGGGGGATGATTGGTATTCTTTTGAAGCCCCTTGCGATGGGTATTTAGAAATTACGCATTGCGATTATGGAGACAATAAACAAATAAAAATTTATTCAGGTATTTGTGAAAGTTTAGTAACCGAAAAAACAGCCGCAGGGGATGATTGCTCTACGAATGATTTAGACGGTGCTTATTATATGTTAGCAGGAGAAACTGTTTACATTCAAATGGACGATACGTGGGATGAGGATGACATTGTTTTTGATGTACTTTTTGATAATCCTGCGTGTGCTAAACCTTTTGGTATAATGTGCTATCCCACTGACTGGAATATATTAACTATTGCTTGGATTGCTGGAGGAGCAGCAATTAATTGGTTAGTTACTTATGGTCCTTCAGGATTTGATCCAGATGTAGAAGGAGTGACTATCCCCGTTGCAGGATCTCCGATTGTTGCCCTCACGGATTTAGATGAACTCACCTGCTATGATATTTATATTCGATCTATTTGTATGGGTGGAGATATCGTGAGTTGTATGAACGAAGTTTACACTTGTTGTACTTCGGAAATGTGTCCAGGCCCCAATACTGTGACTCCAAGTTCGATTACAAGTGAGTCGTTTGACTTAAGTTGGGCATACCCAGATCCAGCTTTGTCTTATGAAGTTGAATATGGACTAGAAGGTTTTGCATTAGGCACAGGTACAACAATCGTAAGTTACCCTGATGATTTATGTAATTTAACAGATTTA
>JADZFJ010000523.1 GCA_020849935.1 Crocinitomix sp.
ATACCTTGGCAAAAATCATCATGAAACAAGGAAATGATGATCCAATTAGATCGGCGGAACGTTTTGTGAGTTCAAATTTCCCTTCTGCCGAATTAGCTATTGAAGGGGCTATGGCCATTATGGCGGATTGGATGAATGAAAACTTAATTGTTCGGGAACGGCTGAGATCCTCCTTTATTGAACACGGTGTGATCACCGCAAAACTTATTCCTGCAAAAGAAGCAGAAGCTGATAAGTACCGCGATTTTTTTGATTTTTCTCAACGATTGTCTAATTGTCCTTCGTACCGCTTATTAGCTTTGTTAAGGGGCTGGGAAGAAGGTTATTTACGAATAAAAATCGAACCAAATAAAGAACAAACAATTGCTTGGATGAACCGTTTTTTTGTGAAACAACAAAATTTAGCGGGCGAAATTGTAGAAAAAACGGTGCTTGATGCCTATAAACGGCTTTTGCAACCAGCGTTGGAGACTGAAACTAAAAATCATTATAAATCACTGGCAGACGATCAATCAATCTCCACCTTTTCTAAAAACTTAGAAAAACTTTTATTGGCCTCGCCGATTGGTGCTAAACGTATTTTGGCAATCGATCCTGGTTTTAAATCTGGATGTAAAGTGGTATGTATTGATGAGAATGGTGATTTATTGACCAATTGTAATATCTATCCACATCCGCCACAAAAAGAACAAGCAAAATCTATCGCCAAAATCAGTCAACTTGTTGAAATGTATAAAATTGACGTGATTGCAATTGGGGATGGAACTGCCGGACGTGAGACGGAATCGATGATTAAACACCTTCGTTTTGATCGAAATGTCGAAGTACATTCGGTTAGGGAAGATGGAGCGTCGATTTACTCAGCCTCAAAGATTGCACGAGAGGAGTTTCCCGAATATGATATCACTGTTCGAGGTGCGGTATCTATTGGAAGACGTTTGATGGATCCCTTAGCCGAATTGGTAAAAATCGATCCAAAATCATTGGGTGTGGGACAATATCAACATGATGTCAACCAACAAAAATTGCAGAAACAATTGGATCATGTAGTGGTGACAGCAGTGAATCGAGTAGGGGTGAATTTGAATACAGCGTCTAAATATCTTTTGTCCTATGTGGCTGGATTAGGTCCGAAATTGGCAGAAAGTATCGTTAGTTATCGAAGTGAAATCGGACAATTCAAATCGCGTGAAGAATTAAAAAAAGTACCACGATTGGGCGCGATTGCCTTTCAGCAAAGTGCAGGATTTTTGAGGGTTCAAAATGGAATCGAACCGCTAGATAACAGCGCGGTGCATCCAGAAAATTACTTGATCGTAAGGAATCAACTTAAAAAAGCCGGATTTGAATTAGCTGAAGTCATTGGGAATCGCGAAAAAGTCGCCTTGATTCGACAAAAAGTAGACGTAACATTGGAAGAAAAATTAGGAAGCTATACCCTCAATGATATTTTTCAAGAATTAGAAAAGCCAGGAATAGATCCACGTAAAAAATCAAAAGCCATTGAATTTTCATCCACCATTAAAGTGATTAGTGATTTGAAAGTTGGAATGAGAATAGGTGGAATAGTGACCAATGTAACTGATTTTGGGGCTTTTGTGAATATAGGTATTAAAGAAAATGGCCTGATTCATAAAACACAATTAGCAGATGAATATGTCGTTCACCCAACTGACTACATTAGTTTACACGATGAAGTGAATGCCGTAGTAGTTAGTTTAGATCTCGAACGCAAGCGAATTGGCTTGTCTTTGAAAAAATCAGATTTCATTTAACAATAATTTAATCAGCTTGTTTTAGTTTAAAATATGTAATTTTGCAAGCAGATATCGTTATAGATAAGAGATGTCAAAAGCATAGTAAAGTCGAAAAGCATGTCAGAACAACGAAGATTGACCACAGAGGAGAAAGCCTTAAAAATTAATTTAACAAGTGATATTTACGGATCATTTGCTGAAATTGGTGCAGGCCAAGAGGTAGCCGCAAATTTTTTTAAAGCGGGCGGATCATCGGGTACAATCGCCTATACGCACTCCGCTTATGACATGAAAGTGAGTGACAGTTTGTACGGAAAATGTCAACGTTACGTGTGTGAAGATCGGCTTTTGCAAATGCTTGAAAAAGAATACGCAATGTTGGAGGAAACATTGTACGAAAGGGCTGACACCAGTCGATTTTTTGCATTTGCAAATACGGTCGAATCATTGAATTACCATAAAACAAATCAAGGGCATGGTTGGATTGGATTGAAGTTTCAAGATGCAATTAATCAAGCTCCTAACGAAATCGTGATGCACATCAAAATGCATGACACGAGTCACAAAGGTCAACAAGAAGCTTTGGGTATTTTAGGAGTAAATTTATTGCACGCAGCTTATTTTGAGCACAGTTCAATCGAGAATTTTTTAGAAGCTTTGACGTATCGATTGCCACGTTCGCGCGTTGAAATTGATATGTTACGGGTGTTGGGTCCTGATTTGCAAAAATTAGATAATCGAATTATTGCGTTAAAATTGGTAAAGATGGGATTGACCGATGCCACCATGTTCGATCAATCAGGGGCTGTATTGCAACCATCAACTGCCTTGTACAAAAAAAATGTCCTTTTAACCAGAGGTCGGTTTAGACCAATGACCAAAGTCCATGTGGACATGATTGAGTCAGGATTAAAACAATACTTGGCTGAAGAAGATGTGGAAGAGGCGAATACATGTATTTTATTGGAACTAACGCTTAAAGATTTAACCGCTGACGGAAAGATCTCAGATTCAGATTTTATTGATCGTGCTGAGTTGTTATGTTCGATGGGCTATACCGTAATGATCAGTAATTATTTGAAGCACTATAAGATGATTGAGTATCTATCATCGATCACTCAAAATAAAAAGATTGGTGTTTTATTAGGGATTTACAACCTTCAAACCATTTTTGATGAAAAATATTACAACACATTAAAAGGTGGTTTGCTCGAAGCTTTTGGTCGAGGATTTGGACACAATGTAAAAATGTTTGTCTATCCTGCCATTGATGTTGAAACAGGAGGATTATATAATTTAGATAATTTTGTAATTCCGAATCACTTGCTTGGCTTATTAGATTATATGTTAAAAACGAATAAGTTAGCAAAATTCGAGCATTTTAACGAGCACTTATTACACATTCTCTCGGATGATGTTTTATCAAAAATTCACTCTGGCGTTCAAAATTGGGAAGATGATGTTCCGGATAGCGTAATGAAGGCAATTAAGTTTTATCATTTATTCGGTTATCGCGAAGAAAAATTCGTAAAATCAGTCGGTGTTCACGATTAATCTTCGGATTGGATTACCTTTTGTAAAACACCATTTTCGTATTTCTCCATGTACATCACATTTCCTTTCTTATCAAAGTAGGTAGTGAATCCATGTAAGAATCCTTTCAAATAGGTGATTTCCATGTAAATTTGCTCGCTATTAGGATATTTTTCAACACATTTCCCATTAAATGGCACTTCATTTAGAAAAAATTGACTCAATTTTGGCTCAATTAATTCAGTTGTTTTTAATTCAGAACAATTACAGTTCAAGGCGGTTTGAACACCAGAATTTTTTCGTTCCCCTTCTGAATATACCTCGGTCATCAAAAGCGCACCTTCACGATCATAATAACTGATATTACCGTGCAACTGACCTTTCAAAATACTTTTTACCATGTATTTAGTGTCCGAATTGGGATAGTTATGAGTACAAATTCCTGTAAAAAGTTCGCCGTTTTGGGTTAAATTTCCATCTGAATCTTTAACCAGTGAATCACACGAACAGGTATCAGCTTGCGCGATGGTGTTAATTTCTCCTTTTTCAATCAACTCAGATTCATCAATATTCTTGTCCGAGTCGGAACAACTTGCAAAAAGAAGACTACTACAAAAAATCAGGAAAAAAAATTTCATTTTAAAAGGTCAATTACACCCATAAAACGTTTGGTATAACCACTTTCATTTAGGCGGGTTATTGTCACACCCCAATGATTTTTAGAGGAACTGCTATGAATAAAGTCAATCACCCCATTCTCATTTTTATAAATAATTCCTACATGCCCAATTTGACGCACACTTGAATTTGTTCCAGTAAAAAGAATCACGTCTCCAATCACTGCCTCTTCAACATCTCTCGAAGTTCCTTGTCCTTGAAAACCACTGCTAGTTCTAGAAACCCCAATATTAAAATGTTTAAAAACGTAGTGAACAAAGCCAGAACAATCAAAACCAGCAGTTGAACTACCACCATATTTGTAAGGTGTTCCAATAAATTGTTCTGCAAAATGGATCAAACTATCTCTGTTATTCAACTGAACAGTAGGAGCATCCTCCGCAAAAGATGAAAACGAAAGACAAGAAATTAAAGTTATCAATAAAATTTTCATACTACAAAATTAACCCACTTATGGCAACCGACTTTAAAATAGATGATTCAAATAAGAAATGTTAAGTTTTTTTAACAGTTTGCTTTTTTGGTAAAACCTGCTCAATTTTTTTATAACTTGCTCCAATTGAAAATAGTTTAGTGCAAAAGCGTTTAAATAAATAAAGCATGTCAAGAATTAAAAATGCTCAAATCAGGTACCGCGTAATTGATCGATGCATCGGAAACAAATACGCACCTTACCCAACTAAAGAAAACCTGCGCAAAGCTTGTGAGGAAGCTCTTTATGGAAGTGACTTAGGCGAAGATATTTGTGATTCAACCATTGAAAAGGACATGCGATCAATGCGTGACGAATTTGACGCTCCCATTAAATACAGCAAAATATACAAAGGGTATTATTACACAGATCCTGCGTATTCAATAGATAAAATACCGTTGTCTGAGGATGATATTGAAGCGATTAAATTTGCGTCGAGCACTTTGATGCAATTTCGTCATGTAGGACTTTTTAAACAATTTGGATTTGCCATTGATAAAATATTTGACCGTGTACACATTGCATCCAACCCGCTCGAAGAATCGGTTGATAATTTTGTTCAATTTGAAACCGTTCACGAAAGCGCCGGCGGCAACGAAATGTTGCCTGAATTTTTAAAAGCAATCAAGGAAAAAACCATTGTTACTTTTTTATACCGCAGTTTTTCTAGCGACAAAGGCAAGGACCGCGAAGTTTTACCCTTATTATTAAAAGAATATAGAAACAGGTGGTATTTAATTTGTTTTGATTTAGAACGACAAAAAGTAATGACATTTGGATTGGATCGAATTGAAAGTCTTGTCTTGACAGAAAAAAACTACTACCAACCAATCGATTTTAATCCAGATAATTTTTTTAAAAACTCAATTGGAATTACGGCCAACGAAAACGAACCTGATTTGGTGGAATTTAAAATTGACAAACTAGGAGCAAAATATTTGATGACCCAACCCTTACATGCCAGTCAAGAATTGGTTAAAGAAGGCAATACGCGCAATACCTTTACCTTAAAAGTAATCGTTTCCGAAGAATTAAAAATGACCTTTCTTTCGTACGGCGCACAGTTGGAAGTTATTAAACCAAAATCACTGCGTTCAGAAATTAAAAACCGCGTTCAACAAATGATGTCCTTTTACGAATAACCCGAATTTTTAGTCAATTTTCACAAAAAAAATTAGAATAAGTAAGGTTATTGCGTTTCTTTTCCTACTTTTGTGCCGGGTAAGTCCTGTACGACCAGCTCCTGTTTAATCCCTCAGGGTGGGAACGCAGCAAGGGCAGATGGTTGAGCGGTGCGATACAGGTAGCTTACCCACTTTTTTTAACATTCATCACAAACATATTAAAAGGATTTTCCGAGTAATTGGGGAATCCTTTTTTCTTTTCATGTGTAGTTAATTATTTAGAATTTGGGATCTTTTTTTGGGAAATTCCTGAAAATTGACACATTAAATTGTGTTTACAAGGGCAGAAATTAAAACGGTTTTCTTCTAAATTCTAATGTCATCGTTACAAAATTTCATTATTTTAGTGTATTGATGCAGAAATGGATAAATTCAAAAATAAATATCGGATACCCTCTGCCCGATTGCGAAATTGGGATTATAGCAGTAAAGGCGCGTATTTCATAACCATTTGCACACAAAACAGGGCCCATTTATTTGGAGAAATAATTGGATGTGAAATGCAATTGAATGAAACAGGACAATTGGCAGAAAAATTTTGGATGGAAATTCCCGCCCATTTCCCATTTGTGGAATTAGGCAATTTTGTGGTAATGCCCAACCATTTTCATGGAATATTAATTATAAATGAATCCATCCCCCCGCCCGTAGAGACGCCCAAATTGGGCGTCTCTACCCCACCCACAACCACCGCAACCACCCCGCCCCCAACCATTAATAAAAATGGTGGAAAAAACGAAAAATGGAAATCCAATTCGATTGGTTCCATCATTAACCAATTCAAACGAATTGTGACAATAAACGCCCGAAAAATTCATACAGATTTTGCCTGGCAATCGCGTTTTCACGACCATATTATTCGCGATAACGCGTCATTTCAGCGGATCCAAACCTATATCGCAAACAATCCTTTAAATTGGAACAAGGATAAATTTCGAATTAAACAATAAAAATAGTGACGATTGTAGGACCAAAAACCAAAATATTGATCCCACAAAATTAAATGGCCAGGGATTTGCGTTGTCGATTAAGGGGAAGCGCCAAGGATCAGAGGCATTGTATGAGCTCTTATTGTCCGATTTCGGCAATAAAGCGAGGCCGGCGAGCCTGACCCAGCCATCCCGTCCCCAACTCGTTGGGGACGGGATGGCTGGGGGGCGCCCAAAAAAATACCTAACTTATCTCAACAATAAAACAACATTTAGTCGCACCATGAAGTTTGCAAATATTTAAAGTTGAATCAGTGTATATTCTGTTAATAATTTTTCCGAGAAAAGGCTTTTCAAAGTGTATCTTTGCAAAAACTAAAACGGCTTAAAATGAAATTTTTTATTGACACGGCAAATTTGGATGAAATTCGCGAAGCTAATGACCTGGGAATTTTGGACGGTGTGACTACCAACCCCTCTTTAATGGCGAAAGAAGGAATTACTGGAACTGACAGAATTCTAAAACATTATGTGGACATTTGTAATATTGTGGACGGCGATGTAAGTGCCGAAGTAATTGCGACCGACTTGGAAGGAATGATTCGTGAAGGCGAAAACTTGGCTTCGTTACACCCAAATATTGTGGTGAAAATTCCGATGACAAAAGACGGAATTAAAGCGATTAAATATTTTTCAGACAAAGGAATTAAAACGAATTGTACGCTTGTTTTTTCAGCAGGTCAAGCTATTTTGGCTGCGAAAGCAGGTGCAACCTATCTTTCACCTTTTGTTGGTCGTTTGGATGATATTTCTTCGAACGGACTCGATTTAATTGCACAAATTAGGTTGATTTACGACAATTATATGTTTGAAACCCAAATTCTTGCCGCATCAATTAGACATTCAATGCATATTATTGGCTGTGCAGAAATTGGGGCAGATGTAATGACTGGGCCTTTAAGCGCAATTACGGGATTGTTAAAACACCCTTTAACAGATTCAGGTTTAGCGCAATTTTTGGCCGATTATAAAAAAGGAAACCAATAAACCATCAATTTTTGATTTAAAAAGGGTGTCTCAACTGTTGAGACACCCTTTTTTTAGTTGACTAATTTAGCAACTTAACCCAATTGGTCTTCAAATCGTCTTAGTTAAATTTTTAACTCCATCAGTTATGCTACAACAGTATATATAATCGGCTGGATTTCACG
>JADZFJ010000524.1 GCA_020849935.1 Crocinitomix sp.
ACTACTTTTACCTCGCGGTGATATTCTTTTCTATAAATTTCTGCGATTGATTCGTTGACGGTGTACATGGCATCCACTTTTGGGACGGTTCGTTTTTCGATAAATCGCCATATTTTCTGAATTTTTGGACGTTGCACCAATTCAGGAACGCCGATATAATATTCGTGTGAATCGTAAAACAAAGGGCAGTTTTTCTTAAATTTTCTTGCCCAATGATTGGCATAAAGGGTGTCTAAATCGTTCGCAAGCAAACTATCTGTTTTGGTAAATAAGAGGTAGAAAAAAAGGCGAAGGTTGTAATTTGCATAAAAAAGCGCGCCTTTGGTAAAAAAAAGTTTGAACCGTTTAGTTTTATAGGCGGTGGTTGGCATTGGTTGACTGTTTTTTAAAAGGCGTCCCACCAAGGTAACTTCATAATTGGCAGCCACCAAAAATTCACAGATTTTCCGAACGCGTTGATCCGTAAAAAGATCGTTGGTGACCGAAACTATAATCCGCCTTTTTTTTGCCATAAAACAAAAGTAAGAATTCCAAGCTGATTGACAAGTTTATTCGATGAGCTGGGGTTTCAATTCGTGCACCATTCGCAAAAGGGATATGAGTGGAGCTCATTTTTTGTCAAAAAAAATAGCGGGAACGTTAGCCCGACCCCCCAACAAGTTGGGGGTGATTTGCCCAAAGAAAAAAATAAATATCCAACAAAAATGATTAATTTTGGACTTTAAGAGTTATTAATCACTTACTTATTTTTTATGACATTTTGGAAGACCTTTTGGGCTAGTTTATTGGCAAGTTTTATTTCGGGAATTCTCGTGATGTTGCTTTTCTTTATGATTCTGAGCATGATGATTGCCGGATTTGGCAGTATGTTTGAAAGCAAGAAGTTAACCGTAAATGACAACACCGTTTTGCACATGGAATTGGACGGTGAGATTGGCGATTATACGTATGCTGAAATTGCTGGTTTCCAATTGGAAAAGCAGTTTGGGTTGATTGATATTTTAGAAGGGATAAAAATTGCTAAAAACGATCCAAAAATTAAGGGGATCTTTTTAAACTGTGACAATGTAAGCGCAGGTATGGCGACGATTAAAGAAATTAGGGATGCCTTGGCAGATTTTCAAGCTTCGGGGAAATTCGTGGTTTCGTATCATGAAAATTATGACAAAAAAGCCTATTATTTAGCCTCTGTGGCGAAAGAAGTGTATGTTTTTCCGAGTGGTATGTTTGAATTTCTTGGGTTAGGCAATGAGATTATGTTTTTGAAAGGTGCGCTGGAAAAATTAGAGGTTGAAATGCAGATTATACGTGGATCGAACAATAAGTTTAAAAGCGCGGTGGAACCTTTGCTTTACGATAAAATGAGCGATGAAAGTAGAGCACAAGCTCAAAAATACATGGATGCATTGTGGCTTGAAATGACAACCGCCATTGCAAGTTCTAGAAATATGAAAGTTCAATTTTTGGATAAAATTGCCGATAGTGCATTTATTCGAAAAGCGGGTGATGCGGTAAAATATAAGATGGCGGATGGCATTAAATATTACGATGAGGTATTGGATATTTTAACTAAAAAGGCAGGAACGCCTGCTGGTGAGGAATTGGAGTTACTCTCTTTTCAGAAATATGCGCTAAAAAAGGTGAAAGAAGAACAAATTTTGGATAAAAAACGGGATAAAAATATTGCAGTAATTGTTGCCGAAGGTGAGATTGTTGACGGTGAAGGTGAAGCGAATCAGATTGGTGGTGCGTCATTGTCAGCGCAAATTCGTGAGGCTAGAATGGATGAAAAAATTAAAGCGGTGGTGCTAAGAATTAATTCGCCTGGAGGAAGTGCCTTGGCGAGTGATATTATTTGGCGCGAGGTAACCTTGACCAAAGCGGTGAAACCAATTGTGGTGTCGATGGGAGATATGGCGGCTTCGGGTGGTTATTATATTGCCTGCGGTGCTGATAAAATTTATGCGCAACCGAACACGATTACAGGTTCGATTGGTGTTTTTGGAATTATTCCGTACACTGGTGATTTATTCAAAAACAAACTCGGAATTACTTTTGATGGCGTGCAAACGAACGAACATGCGGTGCTTTCTATGAATAAACGTTTGACCGAAGTAGAGTTAAAATTGATTCAGCAAGGGGTGGATGATATTTATGAAGATTTTATTAGTAAAGTAGGGGCAGGGCGCGGCATGAAAAAAGCGGATGTGGATAGTATTGGACAAGGGCGTGTGTGGGCAGGAACAGATGCGAAGAGAATTGGGTTAGTGGATGAATTTGGTGGTTTGCAAGATGCAATTAACGATGCCGCTAAGCGGGCTGGAATTGCGCAAAAGGACGTGGTGATTAAATATTATTTGGCCGCTGAAGTGGACCCGTTGTTCGAAATTTTGGAGAATATTGAAAATCCAGAAGAGGAGCCTACTGAAAAATCAAGACTTCAAATGCAGTTGACAGAAATTTATTCGTACCTCACCACGATCGGACAAACCACCCAATACCAAGCAAGGTTGCCGTACTTATTTTGGATTAATTAATTACCTAAGCAAAATAAGCGGGATCCTTTTTTTGGATGTCTTTTAGGTAATCTTTGATGCGTTGTTCGTGGTCTTTTTTTACGACCATTAAAATGCCGTGTGCTTCAACGATAATGTAATCATCCAAGCCTTGTAAGAGGGCGAGTTTTCCATTCGGTAGATTCACGATACAATTTTCACTTTCAAATAAATGAACTTTGTCGCCAATCACCGCATTTCCTTCGACGTCTTTTTCTAAATGGGTGTATAAAGATCCCCAAGTACCTAAATCGGACCAACCAAAATTTGCGAGAACGACATTTACATTTTTAGCATTTTCTAAAATGGCAAAGTCGATGGAAATATCCTCGCAATTAAAAAATGCTTGATTGACAAAGGCTTGCTCATTGTCTGTATTGTAATCGTTTCCTTTTGATTTAAACAATTCGTTCAATTGAGGTTTAAATTTTTGAAGCGAATCGATAATGGTTTGGACTTTCCAAATAAAAATCCCTGAATTCCAATAGTAATCGCCACTTTTTAAGAAAATTTCTGCCAATTCGCGGTTGGGTTTTTCGGTAAATTGTTGCACTTTACGAACTTCGCCCATTAAAATATCGCCTGTGTTTTCAAATTGGATATAACCATAACCAGTGTCAGGGCGTGAAGGTTTGATACCTAACGTAACTAAAGTATGATTCGATGCAGCATCTTTTAAAGCGATTTCCACGATCTCAACAAAACGATCTTCCATTAAAATTAAATGATCGGAAGGCGCAACGATTAAATTCGCATTGGGATCGAGGGTATAAATTTTGTGGGCAGCGTAAGCGATACAAGGTGCTGTGTTTTTGCGCATTGGCTCGGTTAAAATTTGATGGCGAGGTAACCCTAATTGCTCTTCAACTAAGTCGGCATACGACGTATTGGTGACCACATAAATTTGATCGGCAGGAACTAATTTGAGTAATCGTTCGTGGGTCATTTGGATCAAGGTTTTACCAATTCCAAGTACATCCAAAAATTGTTTAGGTTTGGTTTCTTGGCTCATCGGCCAAAACCGACTTCCAACACCACCCGCCATAATTACCGCAAAATTATTTTTCATACATGCTAATTTTCTAATTCTTTAACTTCTGCCAAGCCCAAAACTCGGTATTTTTTTCCTGATAATAGTTCTTCACATTCAAATCGTGTGCGTAATTTTTTACCCTTAACGAAGATTTTGTCATTTAATTGGAATTTTTTTCCTGTCGCCAATTGCTCAAGGGTAACGCCCACCATTTTATCATAACGTCTTAAGACACGGTAAAGCCGATCATCGGTACACGAAGAAGCTTTTGCGTTTTTTAAGTAATTGTGCAAGGCCATGGTTACATCTTCTGGTAAAATACCCATCGCTAAAACGGGTGCACACACATGGCGAAATTCGAGTTTCCATTGTGAACCGTGAGGTTTTACCCGGTGACCATATTTTTCAAAAGTGATTAAGTGGGCCAATTCGTGCAAAGTGGTCACTAAAAATGAATATTTATTTAAATCGCCATTCACCGAAATGCGGTGAGGACTGCCTCTAAAAGGTGGTCGATAATCACCTAATTTGGTATTCCTTTTTTTACTCACCGTAAAATGGACCACTTTATCGATTAACATCGTTGCCACATAATTACTGGTTTCGGAAGGTAAAAACCGACTTAATTGATGTGAAAAGTGAATTATTTTATCTGAATGATTCAGGATTTTTTTTAGACAAATTTAGTTCAAATTGTTTGACGGTCAAATGGTATTTTAAAAAAAGAAAAAGGTGCTACTGAATTTCAGCGCACCTTTTTCAAGAGAGGTTTTTAATCCTCTGCAACCAACATTAATTTTTAATCAATTTCTCACGAATAATTAAATCCGGATTTTCTTCGTCAATGATTGTTACGATATAAATTCCATTGGTCAAATCGGTAAGATCCAAGATGATTTGTGAATTTTCTCTCGCAATTTGCTCCACTCGCACTAATTCGCCATAAGCAGAATATACATTTACTTGTTTCGTGCTATTTGAATTAGAAACTTTAATGGTCAACACATCTTTTGCAGGATTCGGGAACATTTCCATGGATACTTTTTCAGCAGAAAAGATACCAGCAGTGGAGTCAATGATAATCACCGTATCACCGTCGAACGCAAGGGTTAGACAATAGGTGTCGATACAAAATTCAGAACTATCATAGACCGTTAAACAAACTTCTTCAGTCGCTTCAAAATCCGCTGTAGAGAAACTCGGGTTTTCTTCGCTTGAATAAAGTCCATCAACTGACCAATTGTAATAAGCACCAAACGGCTCATCTGTGGATGTATTGAAAAGATTTAACATTCCACCATCCAAAGTGAACGTGAAACTTGCATTTAAAAGACAATCTGTGCTGTCAATAATGGTGTCACCATCCAGATAAATTAGTTCACAATAAGTTCCAAAACAAGATTCTACACTGTCATAAACGGTCAAACAAACTTCTTCGTACGCTTCAAAACCAAGTGTAGAGAAACTTGGATTTTCTTCGCTTGAATAAAGCCCGTCAACTGACCAGCTATAATTTGCGTCTGCAGGTTCACCTGTTGAGGTGTTGGTTAAATAAAGCATGTCACCAGCCACTGTATAAGTGAAACTTGTTGATAATAAACAATCGGTACTATCAATAATAATGATAATCGAATCGTCTAACATTTCAAAATCAATCAACTCACAACGTTCGCCTGCACATTCAAAAGGTGCATCATGAACCGTTAAACAAACTGTTTCTGTTGCTTCAAAACCTGCTCTTGAAAAGGTAGGATTTTCCAATGCGGAGGTTAATCCATCAATGGTCCAACTGTAAATTGGCCCCAAAGGTTCGCCTGTTGAGGTATTTGTAAAATAGATATTATCGTCATCCACCGTATAGGAGAAATTTACGAAAAGTGCACAATCTGTTGTGTCTTGCGCAATGGCCCCAATACCGAAAATTGAAGCGAAAGCAATTAGGAATAGTTTTTTCATTTTTTTCATTTTTAAATTTGTAACTCTTTCCCTAATTACAAAGTCATTTTAATTTGGTTGTCTAAGTCGATCAAATTTTTTTAAAAATAGTTGTGCGCCGAAAATTCGCCGTTTTTGGCTACTTTTGTTAATGTGTTATTGTAAGAATTTTTATTAGCGAATTGATAGGAACGGATTGAGAGAAAATGATACCTAAACAAACCATAGATGAAATATATCAAGCTGCTCGGGTCGAGGAGGTGATAGGTGAGTTTGTGCAGCTTAAAAAGTCAGGGTCAAATTTTAAAGGGAAAAGTCCGTTTGTAGATGAGCGTACGCCATCATTTATGGTGTCACCAGCCAAACAAATTTGGAAATGTTTTAGTACTTCGAAAGGGGGAAATGTGGTGGCGTTTTTGATGGAGGTTGAACATTTGAGTTATGTTGAGGCTTTAAAATGGTTGGCGAATAAGTACAATATCGAGATCAAAGAGGATCGCGAAAAATCTGCCGAAGAAATTGCCAATTATTCGGAACGTGAAAATTTGAGTATTGTCAACGAATTTGCAAAGACAACATTTCAATCTAACTTATGGAAACACGAACAAGGCAAGGCCATTGGCTTGTCGTATTTCATTTCGCGTGGATTTCGTGAAGATATTATAGAAAAATTTCAATTAGGATATTGTTTAGACGAGTCGGATGGTTTTACTTCGATAGCGCTGGCAAAAAATTATAAATTAGAATTTCTTGAAAAGGCTGGTTTAACGAAAGTTAAGGACAATCGAACCTTTGATTTTTATCGGGGACGTGTGATGTTTCCAATTCATAGCATCGCCGGTAAAGTGCTTGGATTCGGTGGAAGAACGCTCAAACCAGATAAAAACATTGCCAAGTATTTTAACTCGCCCGAAAGCGAATTATACAATAAGAGTAAGATTTTATACGGGCTCTTTTTTGCAAAAAACACAATTATTAAATACGATAATTGTTTTTTAGTAGAAGGATATACCGATGTAATTTCCCTGTATCAAGCAGGAGTTGAAAATGTGGTGGCATCTTCTGGTACCAGTTTGACCGTCGATCAAATAAAACTCATCAAACGGTACACCGAAAATGTAACGATTTTGTACGATGGTGATGCCGCTGGAATTAAAGCCTCTTTTCGTGGAATCGACATGATTCTTTCGGAAGGTTTAAATGTGAAGGTGGTGCTTTTTCCAGATGGGGAGGATCCTGATTCCTTTGCAAAGAAATCGTCAACCGAAGAATTAAAAGGATACATTGACCGAAATTCGAAAGATTTTATTGTTTTTAAATCGGATGTTCTTCTAAAAGATGCTGGAAATGATCCGCTGAAAAAAGCGCAATTGATTAATGACATTATTGGTTCAGTTGCAGTCATTGATGACGCGATTAAACGTCAAATTTACAGCAAAGAATGTGCAACAATATTTGGCATCGCCGAAGAAACGATCATTCAAGAAGTTAACAAGGTTAGGCAGAAAAAACGAGTTGAAAAACAACGAATAGAGGATCGGAGACAAGTAACGGATCAAACTACAACAGCGTCCAATAAGCCAACTGAGCCTAATGCGGTTGTTGGGGGTGAGATGGATTATGAAATGCCAATCGAAGCGTTTTTATCGCCAGAAGATTTGGACCAACCCTCGGCTATTTCTGAGACGACACAACAAAAAGATCTTTACTATTTCGAATATGATCTCATCCGAATTTTATTAAATTATGGGTTGTTTTCTATTCAAACAGATCATGTTGAGTTGGATGAAAATAGCGAAGAAAAAATTGTTCGTGTGGAGGTGCCTGTAATTGAGTTGATTTTGCATGAATTGGAAAGGGATCAAATTGAATTTCAACATCCAGTTTTTAATGCAATTTTAAAAGAATTTAGCGTTGGTAAAGCAGAAAACATTTTGTACAATATCGATCATTTTATTCGTCACGAAAATCTCGAGATTAGCGGCAAAGCTGCGGAAATTGTCACGCAAAAATATGAAACCAGTGCAAATTGGAGCCTGAAAAAGGTGCGGATAAATACGGAAATTGATAAATTAGATCAAGCCGTGATGGAATCCTTATACGCGTTTAAAAGTGCCCATGTTCGCAAACAAATTGGTGAAATTCAAGTTAGGATTAATCAACTCAATGAACTCGGTACCGAAGAAAGTATCTTGGAAATTATGAGTTTACTTAATCAGCACAAACAATTAGATAAAGTGAAGTTACTTTTGTCAGATAAATTAGGAAGAATAATTATTTAAGTATGTGGGATTCAATAAAAGATTTCTTTGGTTACGCTATTATTGATTGGAACTCGGAAGCAATACCAGCAACCGAAACGACTCCGTTGATTCCGTCAGAAGATATTTTTACCCTGACCATTTTAAACTGTTTGGGTTTTTTATTGATTTATTTCGCGGCTAAAATTTTCATCAAATATATTAAACGATTTTTCAAGGCGCGTCAACTTACAGACAAGCAATTAACAATCGAGGGAAAAGAAATTGCGATTTGGAAATTAGCTCGTCAACTCATTCAGTTTAGTGCGGCGTATTTCTGTTATTTGAGTTTAAAATTGAATAACCCAAATTTAGATTTAACAAATATTTTGGGGTACGAATTTTTCCGATTCGAAGATTTTCATATCGCTGTTTATCATTTGTTTATTGTGGTGGCCGTTATATTTCTTGCGCGAATTACGGTTAACTTTATTAAAGTATTCTTACTAAAAACAGTTGGCAAAAGGGATTCGATTGATACAGGAACCCAGTATATTTATGTGCAATTGGCGAAATATTTGATTTATTCAATTGCGATTATTGTCCTTCTTCGCAGTTTTGGGATGAATTTAGACTTGTTTTTG
The DNA here is from genome assembly GCA_020849935.1 of Crocinitomix sp. Taxonomy (GTDB): domain Bacteria; phylum Bacteroidota; class Bacteroidia; order Flavobacteriales_D; family Crocinitomicaceae; genus Crocinitomix. The sequence goes on from JADZFJ010000524.1 coordinate 8,408, forward strand.
ACTGCCACCACCTTTCTTTTGGTGGGTGTCGGTTTGGGATTACAAGCCATTTTTCAAGATTACTTTTCAGGTTTATTATTGCTTTTTGAAGGAACTGTAAAAGTGGGGGATGTCCTTGAAATTGAATCGGTCAATAGCAACGAAAATTTTGTCGCACGAGTGGTTCAAATTAACCTACGTACGTCGAAGGTGGAAACACGCGATGAAAAGGTATTGGTAATTCCCAATTCAAAATTAACCCAACAAAGTGTTATTAACTGGAGTTTTGGATCACCTGTCACACGTTTTGGAATTCCAATTACCCTGCGTTATGGGGTAGATTTGGAACTCGTCAAAAAAATCTTAGTAGGATGCGCTGAACGACACCCAGATGTTTTAAAGTCCCGCGAACCGTTTGTGCGATTAATGCACTTTGGAAATAATGGGTTGGAAATGGATTTAATATTTTGGGCCGAACAAAGTTTAAATATCGAAACACTCAAAAGTGAAATTCGTTTTGATATGGATGCCCAATTGAGAAAACACAATATCACAGTCCCTTTTCCGCAAACGGATGTGCATATTAACCCAGAAATTCCACCCGTGAAAGCGGACCTTGATTAAAAGGATAGAAAGGTATTCGAAAGATAAATCTTCATTCTTTTTAAAAACGATCATTATCTGATTAAATCTAATTATTTTTAGACCTAATTCTGTAAAAATGGTTCGTACAATCTTCTTTATATCCGCCTCGGTGATTACCGCTCTAATAGTTTCTTTAGGCATTTTTGTGAGTGTAAATTACTTTTTTTGGTTCGTATTATTTGGTCCTTTAATTCTTATTGGGTTAAGCGATGCATTTCAAAACGAACACGCCATTCGCAAAAACTTTCCGGTAATCGGAAATTTGCGGTATTTGCTTGAATCAATTTCTCCAGAAATCCAGCAATATTTTGTGGAACGCCGAACAGATGGTCGCCCTATTAGTAAAAACAAACGTGCCGTTATCTATCAACGTGCAAAAAATTTAGGGGCAACCCATGCGTTTGGTACCGAAGAAGATATCTATAGCGAAGGGTACGAATTTATCAATCAATCACTCTATCCGGCTGAGGTGTTGCACGAAGAACCAAAAGTGATTATAGGTGGAGCTTCATGCAAACAGCCCTACACGGCATCTTTATACAACATCTCCGCCATGAGTTTTGGATCATTGTCTCAAAATGCCGTGATTGCACTCAATCAAGGAGCAAAAATGGGCGGATTTTATCAAAATACAGGCGAGGGTGGCTTAGCTCCTTATCACTTGCAAGGAGGCGATTTGGTTTGGCAGATTGGGACTGGTTATTTCGGATGTCGTAATTTAGATGGAACATTTTCGCCAGAAAATTTTAAAATAAATGCCTTACGCCCCGAAGTGAAAATGATTGAATTAAAACTTTCACAAGGAGCCAAACCTGGGCATGGTGGTGTTTTACCCGGGAAGAAAAATACGCCAGAAATTGCTGCCATTCGAGGAGTAATTGCGGGAGAGACAGTCTTATCACCTCCCGGTCACAGTGCATTTAATGGTGCCGAGGGTTTAATTAAATTTATTCAAGAATTACGTGAATTGTCGGATGGAAAACCTGTTGGATTTAAATTGTGTCT
>JADZFJ010000525.1 GCA_020849935.1 Crocinitomix sp.
CATTTTAGGCTTCCATGGAATCTCCTCAGCCCCTAATTCGGTGGTTAGCCATCTACCATAGACAAATAAATAATCACTTAACCGGTTTAAATAATTCAAAATTAATGGGTTTAATTTCGATTCGTCGTTTAATTCTACCACCAAACGTTCGGCCCTTCGGCAAACACATCGGGTGATATGACAAAATGAAACAGTTTCGTGTCCACCGGGTAAAACAAAAAAGCGCATTGGCTCCAATTTCTCATCCATTGCATCAATCGCCAATTCAAGTTTTTCGACGTCCTCAGCAAATAATTCAGGTAATTGCATTTTCCCTTTTTTCGGATCACTCGCCAACCACGAGCCAATGGTAAATAATCGATCTTGAATTTCAATAATAAAATTTTTATCATTCTGATTTAAAGCCCTGTCTCGCAGCAAGCCCAAATAGGAGTTCAATTCATCTACTGTGCCATAGGCATCAATCCGCAGTGCATATTTTGGAACTCTCGTTCCTCCAATCAAACCCGTCTTTCCTTTATCCCCCTTTTTTGTATAAATCTTCATGTCTTTCTACTTTTAAATCGCTAAAATTTAACTATAAAATGCTGTTTCCGCTGCCCACTTCTTTTTGAAATAATGCCCAATCTAAACAAATCCATGCTTAAATTAATCCGCTCGTCTAGCCGAATGATTTCCCAAGCTTCCTCCATCTCTTCACTCCAATGAATATCGTCAAAAACAATAAACGCATTTTCAGTCGAATGGTTCAAGGCATATTCAAAATAATCCAAGGTCGGTAATTTACGGTGATTTCCATCGATGTAAATAAAATCGAAATTTTCTGAGGGTAAACTACCTAAAACTGCCGAAAATTCGCCAACTCTTACTTCAATATTTGAAAATCCCGCTTGTGTTAAGTTTTTTTGAGCAATTCGCGCCGTAGCTTCACATCCTTCAATTGAAATGCCTGAATAATGAGTCGATGAGGCCATATAAGCCGCACCAATTCCAAGGGAAGTGCCAATTTCCAATCCTTTTTTAAATCCGTAAAAATCAATGATTCTTGTAATTAATTGCCCTTGTTTTTTGGACATCGCCGAATGTTTAGCAATTTGCGAAACAGATCGTTGTGGCTTTGACGTTTTCCGCGAACCTGCCCCCAAATCATTCACCGTGATCACTTCTTTTGACCGAATCAAGGTTGTCCTTAAGGCTTCTATCTTCGGTTGCCGAACTCGTTTTGCTTTCAAAATCACCTCATTATAAAACTCAAAAACAAAAGGCGAATGAATGCCGTGCGCATTTACCCGGTTGAACAAATATGTCAGGTATTTTTTAACCATTTCAGAACAAAAATAGTACAAAGAAACTTATATCTTTGAACTGCGTATTTGAAAGCAGAACAAAGTAGGATGATTTCAACAAGAATTAAGGCTGAACGAGAAAAAATTGCTCAAGGGAATCCAACCATCGAGTTATTAGGCTCGTGTCGGGTAAATAACGGCATCGAAACCCTGTCAAAAGAGCAGGCACAGAAATTCATCGAATTGTTCGAACAGGTTCAAAACGAATTAAAAATTTCTTGTTTTACCCCTTCAAGTGGTTCAGGATCAAGAATGTTTGGAAGTGCTTATGATTTTTTAAACAACGAAAATCCATCCGAAGAAACCATCGAATTTATTGAACACCTGATCAATAGTATCGAAGATTTTGCCTTTTATTCAAAATTACCCTCGTCTGTAAAAGCCGATTTAAAAGCAGGAACTATCAATTTAGAGAACTTCTTAAAATTACTTTTAAACGAAGATGGTTTTAATTTTGGCAATCGCCCAAAAGGGTTAATTCCTTTTCACCGCTATGGAAATTTTATTTTAAATCCGTTTCAAGAACATATCTTACAAGGAATTAATACGACTGGCGAGCATACACATTTTCATTTTACGATCAATCCAATTTTTGAAAAAGAGATCAAACACAGCGTCCATATTTTAGAAGAAATCACGGGCGCAAAGTATAATATCGAATTTTCAATTCAATCCGAAGAAACAAATTCAATTGCTTTTGACACGAACGGCGAGGTCGTGTATGATGCGCAAGGTGCCGTAATTACTCGTCCTTCTGGACACGGTGCCTTATTGGAAAATCTAAACCAACTAAATGCCGATTTGATTTTAATTCGAAACATCGACAATATCCAACATCAAGATTTTGCCCCGCCATCCATTCAAGCCAGAAAAATGTTGTGTGGGGTTTTACTCGAATTTCAAAAGGCTGTTTTTTCGGTTTTAGCATTGATTGATCTTGGACTAGACTACCGTGACGAGTTAGAAAAATTAAATACCACCTACCATCTTCAATTAGCAGAAAATTTGTTTGGTGATATCGAAGCCATTAAAGAAATACTCAATCGACCAATTCGTGTGTGTGGTATGGTGAGAAACGAGGGACAACCAGGAGGCGGCCCATTTTGGGTAAAGGATCACCAAGGTAATTTCACACGCCAAATCATCGAGAAATCGCAAATTTCGAACAAAACATCCCAACTCACACTTTTAATAAAATCCACGCATTTTAACCCAGTTGAAATTGTTTGTAGTCCTAAAAATTACAAAGGAGAAAAATTCAACCTGCTCAATTTCAGGGATGATTCGCATTATTTTATTGTACAAAAAACCCACGAAGGCAATCCAATTCAATTTGTAGAGCAACCCGGTTTATGGAATGGAGGCATGGCGAATTGGAATACCCTTTTTTATGAAATCGAAAATGAATGTTTTAGTCCTGTTAAAACTGTTTTAGATTTATTGAAACCATTGCATAAGGGGAGTTAGGATAGAAAAGGCTCAATGGCACTCAAAATAAAAATATTATTTGTCCTCAATTGCCTACTACTTTTAGGGTGTAAACAAAACCCTTCTACGAATTATTTAGGAGATGTAGATAAAAAACCACTCGAAAATAGTCCAACAGATTATTTTTTGGTGAATGGTGAAATGCAACCTAGCAAGTTTGATGATAGTGCGGCGAATTTGCATCGATTCGTTAAAGGGATAGAAAATTTCCATCTTTCAGAAAAAGAAACAGTGAATGAAATTCCTCAATTTATTAAAAACTTCATTGGAATTGATAAAGTTGGAGGTTTTTCTATGGCAAACCCCGGTGAAAATTGGCAAGTAGGATGCGAAGATTTGATTATCACAGATGAAAATGGTCAAATCATTTCAGAATCTCTGCCTAAAACACAATTGGCTTATTTTGGTATTGGAAGTAATTTTGCCATGTTGGCCTATTATGTTGGCGGGGCTGGACGATCAACTCATGTAGTTGGTATGAAATTTTCTGGGGAGCAAATTGACGATTTTTACAGTTTCAACACTGCACATGAATTGAATACACCATCGGAAATTTTAAATTATCTTTTTTAGAATAGATTCGATTTTTTCAACTACCCCCCTAAAGTTTTTACTTTGTAAGCAAATTTCGATACTTTTTGTTTCGGAAATAATAAAAGTTAAATCCACAAAAAAAAACCTTTGCACAAAAGCACAAAGGTTTTCTATTCTTTTTTTTAGAATCTCTTAACTATTCATCGAAACCAAAAACTCCTCGTTTGACAAGGTGCCTTGAATTCGTTCTTTGATAAATTCCATTGCTTCAACTGGATTCATGTCGGCGAGATATTTTCTTAAGATCCAAATTCGCTGTAAGGCTTCTTTCGACATCAACAAATCTTCACGACGGGTTCCTGAACCTGTAATGTCGATTGCTGGATAAATTCGTCGGTTAGAAATTTTACGATCCAATTGTAACTCCATGTTACCAGTACCTTTAAATTCCTCAAAAATAACCTCATCCATTTTAGAACCTGTCTCGGTTAAGGCTGTTGCTAAAATTGTTAACGATCCGCCATTTTCAATTTTTCGTGCAGCTCCAAAAAAGCGTTTTGGTTTGTGTAATGCATTTGCATCTACCCCACCCGAAAGTACTTTACCAGATGCTGGTTGAACGGTATTGTAGGCACGAGCTAAACGAGTAATTGAATCCAATAAAATCACCACATCGTGTCCGCATTCTACCATTCGTTTGGCTTTGTCAAGAACGATATTTGCTAATTTCACGTGTTTGTCAGCAGGTTCATCAAATGTCGACGCGACAACTTCAGCATTTACCGAACGTGCCATGTCAGTTACCTCTTCAGGGCGTTCATCAATTAACAAAACAATCAAATAAACTTCGGGATGGTTGGCTGCAATGGCGTTCGCCACATCTTTCAACAATACCGTTTTACCTGTTTTTGGTTGAGCGACAATCATTCCACGTTGACCTTTACCAATTGGCGCAAAAAGGTCCATGATTCGGGTCGAAAGTGATTCGTTTTTATGCCCTGTAATTTTAAATTTATCTTTTGGGAAAAGTGGTGTTAAATATTCGAACGGAACCCGATCTCTTACAAAATTTGGTTCACGTCCATTTACACTTTCAACACCAATTAAAGGGAAATATTTTTCACCTGTTTTTGGTGGTCGGATCGCACCTTTTACGGTATCTCCCTTTTTTAATCCATATCTTTTAACTTGACTTTGAGACACATATACATCGTCTGGAGAAGCCAAATAATTATAATCTGATGATCTTAAAAATCCATACCCATCTTGCATCATATCCAACACACCTTCAC
>JADZFJ010000526.1 GCA_020849935.1 Crocinitomix sp.
ACGACTTGAGCCGAATGTGAAAGGTAATTTTACCTTTGAAATATCTACCGAAAACAATACCGATTTTAGTTATTTTCTGTTCAAGGCCAATGACAATTCTTTTTGCGAACAATTGGAGGCCGATCAAGCACGACCGATACTTCATCAAGGTTATCGCAGTCAACATTTAAGTACCACAGGAGATCATTTTAGAGGAAGTGTTGAATGTGGCGAACATGATGTTTTTTATCTCCTGATCCATACCAATTCGACCTTTAAAAGTAATATTACTGTGCGCTATAAAAGGATTGGCCAGGTGACGGTTTCAAACGCAGTGATTCAAGATTTTAGAACAGGAAAATCTCAAAATTTTATCCGCTTGCGCATTCGAGATAAAGAAACAGGCGAACCAATCGAAGCAAACACCATTATATCGGGCGTTAATAAGGACAATTGTTTGTTTATGGGAACTGATTTTATTTTTGATGCAAGTTCGGCCAAAATGGTTCAAATTGAATCGAATACCCAAGGATATTTCCTTTTTTACAAAGAGTGGGAAACGAAAGGAAGTGTAGGGAAAAATTTAGATGTCTTAATTGAATTAGAAAAATTATCTCCTGGAAAAAAATTGGCTTTAGAGGACATAAAATTCGAAGAAGATACGGATGAGTTTTTGCCCATTTCTTCTACCGCATTAAAAAGGTTACTCGATTTTATGGCGGTGAATGATGAACTGAGGATTGAAATCAGGGGACATGTCAATGCGCCTGACTTGGATAATTCGGCTAAAATTAAAGGATTGTCAGAGGATCGAGCGAAAGCAGTTCGGGATTTTTTAAAAGAAAATGGTATTGATGCGAGTAGGATGTTGGTCGTAGGAATGGGCAATACGGAGATGATCTACGAAAAGCCAACGAATTTGACCGAAGAAGAAGCGAATCGCAGGGTTGAAATTCGAATTATAGATTAACATGGGACTGATATTATCACTGGAAACGGCCACAAAAGTATGTTCGGTTTCGCTTGGGCGAGATGGGGTGGAAGTGAATACCTTAAGTCTTACGGCGGATCAATATTCGCATTCTGAAAAATTAAATGGGTTGATTGTTGACTTACTCAAAATGTCAGGGGTTGAATTAAATTCGTTGGATGCAATTGCGGTGAGCGAAGGTCCAGGATCCTACACAGGTCTGCGGATTGGAACCTCCTCCGCCAAAGGATTGTGTTATGCCTTGGATTTACCAATGATTGCAATAAATTCATTAGAAGCCTTGGCAATTCAAAAAAGAGGACAAGGTGTCCTCATTTGTCCCATGTTTGATGCGCGTCGAATGGAAGTTTATTCGGCCATCTTCGATGAGACTTTAAACATCCTCGAACCAACCACCGCCACCGTGATCGATGAAAATTCTTACAGTGAATTTTTAGCCAAAGGCCACGTTTGTTTTATCGGTCCAGGTGCCGAAAAATGTCAATCGACATTAACCCACCAAAATGCTATTTTTGACCTTGAGGTTCAAGTGACCGCCAAAGGAATGATTGAATTAGCCGAAGCCAAATTTGAGGCAAAAGATTTTGTCAATTTAGCCTATTTTGAACCATTTTATTTGAAAGATTTTATCGCAGGCGCACCTAAAAAGATGTTCTAAAAACGATCAAACTTTTGTAAAATAATCCTTGAAAAGAATTGAATTAGAACCCAGTAACTCCGTTAACCGTAGTATATTTAAGCACGTTTTTCTTATCTGGATGAATACGTGCAAAAGCAGATTGTACCGCCATTGTACCTTCGTGAAATCCACATAAGATAAGTTTTAATTTACCTTCGTATTGGTTGACATCGCCAATAGCATAAATACCTGGACGGTTGGTACTGTAATCTCGGGTATTCACCGAAATCGCACTTTTATCAATTTCTAATCCCCATTCTGCAATTGGGCCTAAACTTGGTTTAAGTCCAAAAAGAGGAACAAAATGATCAGCAGCTTTTGTAAAACGACCTTGTTTTTCGTGTTCAATAACCACAGCCGTAAGTTTTCCATCCCCCTCAATTCCTACCACTTCTGCTTCGGTGATGAGATTTATTTTTCCTTCGGCCGCCAAGTCCATCACTTGCTGACCCGAATCCAAATGACCACGGAACGAATTTCTGCGGTGAACAAGTGAAACTTCAGACGCTATATTATTTTTCACCAAATAAATCGACCAATCGAGGGCAGAATCACCACCACCAGCAATCACCACTTTTTTATCTTTATAAAATGCAGGATCTTTGATGATGTATTCAACCCCTTTATCCTCAAAATCTTCAAGATTTTCAACAGGCGGTTTGCGCGGTTCAAAAACTCCTAAACCTCCTGCAATCATCACAATCGGTGCTAGGTGTTTTGTACCTTTATTCGTGGTGACAATGAATTTTTTATCCTCCGTTTCGTCAATCGTAACGGCAGATTCGCCCAGAGTAAAACCGGGTTTAAACGGTGCACTTTGTTGCATTAAATTATCGATCAAATCTCCAGCATCAACTGTTGGAAATCCAGGGATATCGTAAATCGGTTTTTTTGGGTAAATTTCGGTTAATTGGCCTCCTGGTTGTGGTAAAGAATCAATTAAATGACATCTTAATTTTAACAATCCAGCTTCAAAAACGGTGAAAAGACCAACTGGACCAGCACCAATAATAATAATATCTGTTTCAATCATTTTATGCGTATAAAAGTTGCCTTAGCAACAGTTCAAGTATTAATTTTGTTCAAATTTACTACTTTGATAAGGATTAGCAGAAGATTTTAATCATTTTTCGTCGCGATTTTGACTAAACGGCTTCTACACGAACAATTTCCGGAATGGCATTCATAATGGATTCTTCAATCCCAGCTTTTAAGGTCATTGCACTCATCGCACAGGTTTCGCAAGCTCCAACAAGTCGCACACGCACCACATTATCAGACGTCACTTCCACAAATTCCACATCCCCACCATCTCTTTGTAAAAATGGGCGAATGGATTGTAGGGCGATCTCTATCTTTTCAACTTGTTCCATATTATTCTTTTTCAATACTTTGGACAAATTTACGAACAAATTCGTCAAATATACGCGAAGATACGGTATTCTCTTGTAAAACTGCTGGTCGCCCAACATCACCCGCTTCTCGCACGCTTTGAATTAATGGAATTTGCGCCATTAATGGAACATTGGTCTCTTCGGCGAGGTTTTTAGCCCCATCTTTTCCAAAGATGTAGTATTTATTGTCTGGCAATTCTTCGGGTGTGAACCAAGCCATATTTTCAACAATTCCTAAAATTGGAACTTTTAACGAATCTAATCGGAACATGTTGATGCCTTTTCTTGCATCTGCCAAGGCCACTTCTTGAGGGGTACTTACCACAATAACTCCTGTCAATGGAACATTTTGAACCAAGGTTAAATGAACATCCCCTGTTCCCGGCGGAAGGTCGATTAGCATAAAATCTAAATCTCCCCAATCGGCATCTTTAAAAAGTTGATTTAAGGCTTTTGTCGCCATTGGACCGCGCCAAACAACCGCTTGGTCAGGGTCTGAAAAGAAACCAATGGACAATAATTTTACCCCATACGATTCGATGGGTTGAATTAATGTTTTTCCATCTTTCTCAACGCCTTGCGGTCGCATTCCAACCACGTCAAACATCGTAGGCAC
>JADZFJ010000527.1 GCA_020849935.1 Crocinitomix sp.
ACCAGCACCGGCCGATCCAACGAAACAATACGATCCTGAATATTACCTCGTTCAACAAAAAAGTCAGCCAGACAAAGGCGATTATATGTTGATTGATGGAAATTATTATTCGGTGGTTCCTGATCCGAACACCATATATTATTTGTACAACAGTATCAAATTGTTCTATGAAAATGGAGGAGGGGATGCTTACATTGTATCAGTTGGAACCTACGGACCACCATCTGGAAAACCGATGACCCCTGGAACACAAATTGTGAATTCTAACGTGGTGTTGGCAGATCTTCAAAATGGATTGGCTTTGTTATTAAACGAAACAGAACCAACCATGTACATTTGTCCTGAAGCAACTCTTTTAACCGTTGAAAACAATTCGACTTTGATGCAAGGAATGCTTTTGCAAAACTCAAACATGCAAACTGCCATTAGTATCTTCGATATTATTGGAGGAAATGCACCAGATCCAATTATGTTCATGAACGATATTACCACGTTCAGAAATGGAACGGGAACAAATGGGTTGAACTATGGAACAGCTTATTATCCTTTTATTGGAACGACAGTGATGCAAACGGAAGACATCGATTACACCAATTTATTTGGTGGTGATTTAAAACAATTGGCTCCAATTATCAATCCTCCGAGCAATCCGAATGCGAGTGTGACTACAATTTTGGCAAATATCGAAGCTGGCTCTGATTTGACCGTGTCTCAAAACAATAACGCTTTAATTAATGCCAGTTCAACCTATTCGTTGATTGTAAAAACAGTGCTTTCTGGCGCTAATATTTTACCTCCAAGTGGTGCAATGGCGGGTGTTATGACAACCACGGATTCGCAATCTGGTGTTTGGCAAGCGCCTGCAAATACGTCTATCGTTGGAGCAGCTAGTTTACCAATTCGCCTTTCCGAAACACAACAAGGTCCTTTAAATATGGATGCCGTTTCAGGAAAATCCATCAATGCGATTCGTTTCTTTAACGGACTTGGAATTTTGGTTTGGGGAGCACGAACCTTGGATGGAAATAGCGGTGATTGGAAATATCTTTCAGTAAGACGAACGATGACTTTCTTAGAGCAATCGTGTAAATTGGCTGCACAAGCCTATGTTTTTGAACCTAACGACAAAAATACGTGGGAAGCTGTAAAATCAATGATTTCAAGCTTTTTGAATACCATTTGGAACGAAGGTGGATTACAAGGTGCTTCGGCTGCTGACGCTTTTTCAGTTCAATGCGGTTTGGGAACAACCATGACCTCAGATGATATCGTCAACGGTTTTATGAAAGTGACCATTAAAGTGGCCATCACAAGACCTGCCGAGTTCATTATCTTGACTTTCCAACAACAAATGGCAACTTCAAGCTAGATCAAAATTTACTTAACTAAAAATATTAATCACTCTTAAAAAAATAAAATTATGGCTGATGATGGAAGTGTACAAGGCGCAACGTGGCCCATGCCGAAGTTCAGATTTGAGGTCGACCTCGGAACTGAATTAAAAGGTGTCGCTTTTCAAGAAGTATCTGGCATGGACGTAGAAAATCAAATTATTGAATACAGAAAAAGTAACAGTAAATTGTTTTCAACTGAAAAAATGCCGGGAATCGTAAAATATGGTAATGTAACCATGAAAAGAGGTGTGTTTGTCAATGACAATACCTTTTGGGATTGGCATGCTCAAATTTCAATGAATACAATCAAACGACGAACTGTTTTGATTAAGTTATTGGACGAAGCGGGTGCGGTAACTATGCAATGGCAACTCGACAATGCGTGGCCAACAAAAATTACCAGTACAGATTTAAAATCTGATGGAAACGAAGTAGCTGTGGACAGTATCGAAATTGCACACGAGCAATTGACAATTACAAATGGCAAATAGTTACCCAGTTGGCTTTTATTTCAAACTTTCTTTTAAGGGAGAGGATGCTGCTTTTCACGAAGTGTCAGGCCTTTCCAAAGAATTAAGTGTGGAAGAAGTGACTTGTGGTGGGGAGAATCGATTTAAGTATCGACTTCCCACCGTGGTCACTGGCCAAAATTTGGTATTAAAACGAGCTTTAATTCTTGACAAATCTGAACTTGCAGATTGGTGCGCCAGCACGATGGACGACGGCTTAGTGACTGCCATTCAAACGCATGATGTTTCAGTGAGTTTGTTGGATCAAGATGGGTATGTTTCTCGGATGTGGACTTTTTACAATGCGTATCCAGTGAAATATGCGGTATCTGATTTAAAGGCGCAAGAAAGTGAAATCGTCATTGAATCGTTGGAATTGGCTTATACCTATTTCGAAATTACCGAAGACACTTCAATTTCAAACTTATTCGATTAAAAAATGCCAGTAGAAATTAGAGAAATTGTGATCAAAACAGTGGTTCATACCAAAGATTTTAAACAAGTCAATGAACTCACTGATGTTAAAACGGAAGCCTTGAAACAGGAATTGTTAGATGCTTGTAAACGACTTATTAATCAAAATGTTAAACGTGTAAGTTACAAAAGATAAAACGAGAATATGGGAGCTGGATTGGAATTGATGCGCTTAACCGCGTACACGGATGAGAATTTTCAAAATGCTTTTAAGGCAAAGCCTTATACCGTGATGATCAATCCCGAATCTTTGAAATGGGATCGAAGCATCGAATACAATGAAAAACAATCACCCGATTCAAGTTCTGCCTCTCAAAAATATCGAAGCACCCCCAGCGAACGCTTAAATTTTGACATTGTCATTGATTGCACAGGGATTGTGGATTCGAAACGGTTGGATTTGATGGCTGAGATTGCTCTTTTAGAAAGTGTCGTTTATACGTACAATGGGTCGATTCACCGACCAAATTTTGTGAAAGTACAATGGGGAAAAAACCTCGTATTTAATGGTGTTTTAAAATCGTTTGATACCAATTTTACACTTTTTAAACCCGATGGGAGTCCACTAAGAGCAAAGGTTTCGCTCGGTTTTAGTGAATATATCTCGCCCGATTTGGTCAAAAAGGAAGACGGAGACGAATCGCCCGATGTGACTCATTTAGTGCCAGTGGTTGAAGGAGATACTTTGCCAGGATTATGCAAAAAAGTGTGGAACGACAACAGTTATTACATCCAAGTGGCCCAATACAATGGCCTAAATAAATTTAGAAACTTAAAGGGAGGAGACAATTTAATCTTCCCTCCAATTATACAAGCATAATGGGAGCATCAACAAACATAAAAAGCAGTGGATTGGTTACTTTTGTAGTGAAAGTGGCTGGATCGCCTGTGCCTGATGAAACCCGGATTTATGCAATCCACGTTGAAAAAGGGGTTAACCGCATTCCTTTGGCGCGCGTGAGTATTTTAGATGGTGATTCGACTACCGGAACATTTGAGGCGAGTTCATCAGCTACCTTCTTACCAGGAAATAAAATTTCCATCGAAGCTGGTTACGATAATACAAACAAGGTTATTTTTAGTGGAATCATCACCAAACAAAGCATTCAAATTGACGATTCAATTGGCTCATTATTAATTGTTGAGTGCCGAGATGAAGCGGTAAAATTAATTGTCGGTAGAAAAAGTCTCACCTTTTCTAAAAAGAATGACAGTGATATTATTTCTTCCATTATTGGAACCTATTCAGGTCTTTCGGCGGATGTGACCGCAACCACCACCACTTGGGACGAACAAGTTCAATATTATGTCACCGATTGGGATTTTATTTTGGCGCGTGCCGAAACCAATGGTTTTATCGTGAATGTGTTGGATTCAAAAGTCACCGTTGGACCGCCAACCGCCAATTCTTCGCCAGTGTTGACTATAAAATATGGGGATAATCTCTACGAATTTAATGCGGATTTAAATTCGATTAATCAGCTTGCATCCGTTAAAGCAAGTACCTGGGATTATAAGACACAAGCCGTAATTAATGGTGAAAGTTCAAATTCTTTAGCAGGTCCGGGTAATTTATCTTCGAAAGAATTATCTAAAGTAGTTGGCTTAAAGGATTTTGAATTGCAAACTGCCGCAAATTTAGAGGCAGCTGATTTGACGAATTGGACAAAAGCTCAATTTGTAAAGAGTAATTACGCTAAAATTCAGGGTGAGCTCAAATTTCAAGGAACAAATTTGGTCAATCCGACGAATTATTTGACGATTCAAGGAGTGGGCGATCGATTTTCGGGCGATCATTTTGTATCGCAAATTGTGCATGATATTTCAGAAGGAAATTGGATGACTGAAGCCAGTATTGGAATGTCAGATGTTTGGTTCACGGTTGAACCAGATGTAATGGCGCCTGCGGCAAGCGGTCTTTTGCCTGGAGTGACCGGCTTATTTAACGGAACGGTGAAAAAAATGGATTCAGATCCAGATTCGCAATATCGGATTTTGGTAAATGTGCCTTTGTTTGATCCTGATGGGGCAGGAATTTGGGCACGATTGGCTAATTTTTATTCGACCAGTGGGGCAGGAGCCTTCTTTTTACCAGAAGTTGGTGATGAAGTGGTGATTGGCTTTTTGAATGAAGATCCGCGATTCCCAGTAATTCTTGGAAGTTTATACAGTAGCACAAAAAATAAACCGTTTACGGGTTATGATCCAACCGAAAATAATCCTAAAAAGGCAATTGTTTCTAAAAAAGGAATTGTGATTGAATTTGATGATGAAAATCAAGTATTGACAATCACAACTCCGAAAAAAAATAAAGTAATCTTAAGCGACGCCGCGAGTTCGATTACGGTAGAGGATCAGAATAGCAATAGTTTAGTCATGTCCTCGAGTGGGATTGTGATTAAAAGTTTAAAAGACATTTCTATCGAAGCAACGGGAAATTTGAATTTAAAAGGCACGCAAGGAGTGAATATCGAATCGTCCGCAGGAGATGTCAAAACAAGTGGATTAAATGTTAAAACGACCGCAAACATTCAGTTTTCGGCACAAGGAAGTGCAACTGCCGAGGTTTCGGGTGGTGCGCAATTGACCTTAAAAGGAGCCATGGTAATGATTAATTAAAATAAATGAAGATGCCACCAGCAGCAAGATTAACCGATTTTCATCAATGTCCCATGCAGACACCAGCAGTTCCCGCGCCGATTC
>JADZFJ010000528.1 GCA_020849935.1 Crocinitomix sp.
CAATCATGTCGCAACAATTCTTGCTCTATTTGATATTTGTAAGACATATTATGTTCTTGTTAAATCTCAAGTGTTTTACCAAAAATAGTTAATCTTCTAGGATTAAGACCAGATTAGGGATTTTTGATAGTTCGTAATCCGCAATCAAATCACCCCCGATGCCACCAAAAAACCAATTAAAATTTGGATGGAATTAAATGAAAAATGCAAAAGGATGGCGTATTTGAGGTTTTTGAATTTTAAATAGACATGTCCCAAGGTAAGTCCTAATACAAAAATGGCGAGCACTTTTAACGGTTGACCGTGAGAAAGGGAAAAAATAAGGGCACTTAACACAAGTGCAGCGTTTTCTTTCATGCCAGATTGCACCATTTTTTTTATTAAAAAACCGCGAAATACGAGCTCTTCGCAAATGGCAGGTAAAAGTCCCATGACAATTAAACTTACGCCAAATTGAATGGGATTATCGGTGTAGACAATTTTTTCTTGCAAGGCATTGGTCGCCATTTCACTTTCAAGGACGTGGGCAGGGAGGATGGCGCGTAAAGGAGCATTTAGATATTCGATGAAAGGCAACGCAAGGAAACAAATCGACAAAGCGGCGAGGGTATATAAAAGGGGTTTGAGGGCCATTTTTTTAATGTCCACGATGGATGAAAAACGTTCGCCCGACCATTTGAGGAAGAGCATAAACGCCAATAAGAACATAAAAATTTGTCCAAATAAGGCCCTTGAAAGGCTAATTTTTGGGTCTTGCCAATCAATTTTATCCAAAGCAGAAGGATCGATGGCTAGGCTTAAACTCAGCCCATAAATTACTTCCCCCAAAATAGACATGCCAAGTACCATCCCAATAAAAAACAAGACCTGAAAAGGGGGTGACATGGTTTTTAACATAGCTATTGCAATACGACTTTACGTTCTGAATCTAGTTTTAACAAGATAAAAAACAAGACAGAAAATGACATCATTGAGGAACCTCCATAACTAAAAAATGGCAAAGGAATTCCAATTACAGGCGCTAAACCAATGGCCATCCCAATGTTAATCATAAAATGATAAAAGAAAATACTGGCGACACAATATGCGTAAACTCGTGTAAACACCGACCGTTGTCGTTCGCCAATGACAATCATTTTTAAGAGCATGAAGGTGTACAAGACAATAAAAACGAATGAACCCACAAAGCCACGCTCTTCGGACCAGGTACAAAAGATAAAATCGGTACTTTGCATGGGCACGTGTTTTTGGCTTGAATTAGCAAGGGTGGCTGCTTGATAGCCTTTTCCTAAAAACCCGCCAGAGCCAATGGCGGCTTTCGCGCGGTTAATATTATACCCTTTTCCATCCGGATCGTCAATTTTCCCTAACAATAAATCAATTCGTTCTTTTTGATGGCTGCGCAATATATTGGTATAGGCACCCTCAACGGTATACACAAGGGCTACTGCAACCAGCACGCTCCCAATCAATGCTCTGTATGCTCCTTTTCGGTTTCTTTTTAAGACAAAATTGCGAATGACGAGTAAAAAAATCGACGTAAGAACCCCTAAAACAATTAGAATTCCCGCCTTACCAGACAATTTAATTTTGGTGAAAAGCAACATAAAATTGGTGTCAGCCACCAAAAGGGTAATGGTGGCAATAATCAACGCCACAACTAAAAATAACAAGATATTTCCAGCATAACCTTCGCGGTACAACACCAATAAAAACGAAGTAAAGACGATAAAGGTACCTGCATCTGGTTGAAGTAACACCAAGGCACAAGGAATTCCAATGATTAAGGCTGTTTCTCTATTTTTGGCGATAAAAGGAATGACTCCCCAAAGTGTAGCCAATCCTTGGTTCTTATTGGCACTTTTTCCTTCTTTAACGGCATTATTTTGATCGATAAATTTTGCCAGGGCTAAAGCCACCCCAATTTTGGCAAATTCGGAAGGTTGAATTCCCAAACTCCCAAATCCAAACCAAGAACGCGCACCGTGAATCGGCGAAGTAAATAAAACCGCCACCAATAAAAGCATGGTTGTTCCGTAAATCCAATAGGCATACTTACGGATAAAATTAGATTCTAAAAAGAATATAATTGTTCCTAAAAACAATGAAATTCCTAACCACATGATTTGTTTGCCATGTTCGGTATCCAAATCAAATAAAGAGGGGTGATCAGGATCGTAAACAGCCGAATAAATGGTACTGATTCCTAAGATAACTAAAATGAAATAGAGCGCTAAAAACGTCCAATCTACATGTGCGAATATTTTATTTTCAGGCCCTCTCATTTTCGGATAATATCACTCGCATCAGGAATTAAATTGGCGTTGAGAATGTAATTTTCTTTTGCCGTATCCAATACTTCGCCGTTGATGTATTTTTCAATCAATAAACTCGCAATTGGCGCGGCCCATGTTCCACCAAAACCTGCATTTTCTATAAACACAGAAATGGCGATTTGAGGATTATTTCGAGGTGCAAAGGCCATAAAATTGGAGTGATCGGTTAATTGATAAACGCGTCCACTAATTTTTTTGAAATTTTCTACGGTACCTGTTTTTCCACACACATGCAAACTATCGACGCGCGCACGTTGGGCCGTTCCGCCAGGTTCGTGAACTACTCGCCACATACCATCAATCACGGGTTCAAAATAGGCGGCATCCACCATGGTTTTTTGTTTTTTTGTATAGATTTCAGGAATCTTTTCGCCTTCAATTTTTTTAATAAAATGGGGCGCAACAAAATAGCCTCTATTGGCAATTGCCGCTGCTAAATTCGCCATTTGTAAAGGGGTAATCAATACCTCACCTTGTCCGATGGCAATGGATTGTACGGTACTAAAAGCCCAACGGAATTTTAGATGTTCGTTATAATAAGCCGCATCCGGCACATTGCCATGCACATTGGTTGGATAATCAATTTTTAAATCAACACCGATTCCAAAACTTCGCACGTATTTTGCCCATAAGTCAATTCCTATGGCCGCGTCTTTGAAAATACTTCTGTCTTTTCGTTGTTGAATGATGCGGCGGGTGAGTTGAATAAAATAAGGATTACACGAAAACTTAACCCCATCCGAAATATTTTGCGCCATTGGGTGATCGTGACATCCAGCTAATTCTTTATTGCATGGGAAACTCGCATTTTCCGTGACAACCCCTTCTTGCAAAGCAATTAATGCCATAACCGTTTTAAAAATCGAACCTGGCATATAAGCCGAATTCATCGAACGGTTTTGGAGTGGGAGCAAGGTGTCTTCTTGCAATTTGCCATAATTATTTCCTAAATGTCGTCCAACTAATAAGTTTGGATCGTAGGTCGGAGCAGAGATCATAGCCAAAATTTCTCCTGTACTTGGTTCAATAGCCACAATACTGCCCAATTTATTTTGCATTAATTTTTCGCCATAAGCTTGTAATTCCGCATCGATGGTGAGGGTAATGTTTTTACCTTGAATGGCAAGCGTATCGTATTTTCCATCTTCATATTTTCCTGTCGAAACGCCCATGGCATCTTGCAAATAATATTTTACCCCTCTTTTTCCACGAAGTTGTTTTTCGTACATTTTTTCAATTCCAGTGCGACCGATATAATCTCCCGGTTGGTAATAACCGTCTTTTTTTATATCGTCTAAATTGGCTTCGTTCATGTAACCGAGTGCGTGAGCGGCAATTTTTTTAGGATAAACCCTTAAGGTACGCGCGACTTCAAAAAATCCTGGATATTTATATAATTCTGGTGCAATTAGAGAAAATTCGTTAGGTGGAATTTGGCGCACAATTTCCGAAGGTTTCCGCATCGAAAAAGCACGTGCGATATTCATTTTGGCGGTGTAATCTGCCATTGTTATTCCCAAAAGATTTACTAAAGCGACGCTGTCGATGCCAATCGCCATTTTTGGGATCACATGAATATCGTAATAGATTTCATTGGAAATAATTTTTACGTTATTTCGGTCGTACACGATTCCTCGCGACGGATAGGTGAGAATTCGGTTTTCAGAGATTTGTGCAGCACGATCTTTCCATTTATCATCCACCACTTGCATGTAAAATAACTTTACCACAAAAATGAGTGGAATTAGCACAAAAATGAGTGCAATCACATATTTTCTATCATCGTTAGGCTTCATTTTTTTGGTGCTCTATAAAAAATGTATTGGATGAGGAAAATTAGGAGGAGCGAAAATACAACACTGGAAATGGTTTTGGACAACAAGAAAAAGAAGTGGTCTAAACGGAACATTTCGATGGCGAAGTACCAAAAGTGATGAATGACAAGAGTGAGGGAGGCATAGGACATAAACCAAATAGGTCCCATGTCATAAATAGTTGGGGTTAAGAGGTTGTTATACCCATCACGCGGGCGAATGATTCGTAAAATCGTTGGACGCATATAGGCAATTAACAAGGTAGCAGAGGCATGAAGCCCAAATCCATTTGAAAACGCATCTACCGAAAGTCCGAGGACTAATGCAATAGCCATGGTCGCCAACACCCCAAACTCGAAAGGTAAAATCATGATGAGCAAGGGATAAACCATCGGGTTAAAGTACAGACTTAGATTAACGTTTTGTACCACCAGCCCTTGAAAAAAGACTAGAAATATAAAAAACAGGGTGTATTTAATCCAAGGGTTACTCATTTTCTAAGATCCGTTCTTCTAATTGAATTTGTTCGTTTTTTAATAGGTTTTTAATGACATACACATGATAAACGGCATTAAAATTTACTGCGAGTTTGATGTTTAAAGAGATTGTTTGTTCGCCGTCGGTTGACACGATTTCTGAAATAGTTCCTGCAGCAATTCCTTCTGGAAATTGTTTGTCACCTCCACGGGTTACTACATTATCACCAATTTCTAACGGCACATCGCGTTTTACTTGTTCAATTTGCCCAATTTCTTTGTCGCGACCATCCCAATTTAACAACCAATATTCGTTGTTTTCTTTCAATTTAACATTCACTTTAATGTCGTTTGACAACATGGTCATGACAATGGCGTAATTGGTAGAAACATCAATCACAATTCCGACCAAACCTTCGCTTGAAATTACACCCATTCCAATTTCAATTCCGTTGGACGAGCCTCGGTTGAGCGTAAAATAATTATTGGCTTTGTTGGAAGTAGAGTTGATGACCGTAGCAGGAATGTACTCAAATTGCTGTTTCATCAAAGTGTCGTTAACAGAATAGGTATTTCCTTGTAATTGAAAATAACTCGAAGGTAGCAAGCCCCGCAGACGCGCATTTTCTTCCATTAACTGTTTATTGGCCTCTGCTAGGTAAAGGTGTTTTGAAATCTCGTATTTTTTTTCCATGAACCAACCGATCAAAACGGAGGAGGTATTGGTCATTTTGGTGCTGTGGTAGTTTTTCCCGTTGATAAAAAGGGTTAAAACGAATACTTGTAAAATTGTAAAGACTAAAAAATCTCTAAACCGCTTTAAAAATTGAAATAGTCTTCGCATTTGATTTTAACATTCTACTGTACTTAGTTGCGGAATTTTAGCGCATTAAGAATTGGAATCGACCAATATTTTTTAAGGCGATACTTGTTCCTCTTGCCACGGCGCGCAAAGGATCTTCAGCAATGTGAATTGGCAATTTCGTTTTTTCAGAAATTCGAATATCCAACCCTCTTAACATGGAACCACCACCAGCTAAATAAATCCCCGTTTTATAAATATCGGCAGACAATTCGGGTGGAGTCATCTCTAAGGCATTCAAAATCGCTTCTTCAATTTTAGAAATACTTTTATCTAACGCGTGCGCTACTTCCGAATAAGTGATTAAAATTTCTTTAGGAATCCCTGTCATTAAATCTCGCCCACGCACGGCATAAGGTGGTGGCGCTTTATCGCCTAAATCTGTTAATGCTGACCCAACTTCTATTTTAATTTGTTCAGCTGTCCGCTCTCCAACTAAAATATTGTGTTGTCTACGCATGTATTCTTCAATATCTGCGGTAAAATCATCTCCTGCTACCCGAATGGATTTATCACAAACGATTCCACCCAGAGCGATTACGGCAATTTCAGAGGTTCCTCCACCGATGTCAATAATCATATTTCCCATGGGTTCTTCCACGTCAATTCCAATTCCGATGGCTGCCGCCATTGGTTCGTGAATCAAGAAAACTTCTTTTGCGCCAGCATGTTCGGCACTATCTCTTACCGCTCTCTTTTCAACTTCAGTGATCCCCGAAGGAATACAAATTACCATTCGCAAAGATGGCGTGATTAATCTGTTTCCGGTATGAATCATTTTGATCATCCCTCGAATCATTTGTTCCGCTGATTCGAAATCTGCAATTACCCCATCTTTCAATGGACGAATTGTTTCAATCAATTTGTGTGTTTTTCCGTGCATTTGTTGCGCCGTTTTACCGATTGCAACAATTGCTCCTGTTTGGATATCTCGCGCAACAATTGACGGCTCATCTACCACCACTTTGTCATTCATGATGATCAACGTGTTAGCGGTACCAAGGTCAATGGCAATGTCGCGTGTGAAAAAATCGAATAGTCCCATTAGGTTTATTAATATTTTTAATTCGTGGTTATTTTAGTGTTTTACTGTTTTGGCTGAAAAAAGTTACTTTGTCTTTTTTTGCCGTTTTTTTTAATGTTTAAAATGTCTGTTTCCTGTAAATACCATGCTCATTCCTACCTCGTTGCAATAATTAATGGAGTGTTCATCTTTAATAGATCCACCTGGTTGAATTACTGCCGTTATTCCTGCATTATGCGCAATTTCGACACAATCAGGAAACGGAAAAAATGCATCCGAAGCCATGACAGCGCCATTTAAATCAAACTCAAACGCTTTTGCTTTGTGGATGGCTTGTGTAAGCGCATCTACACGCGATGTTTGTCCAGTGCCGCTCGCTAATAACTGACCGTTTTTTGCTAAAACAATGGTGTTTGATTTGGTATGTTTCACCAATTTATTCGCAAAAGCTAAATCTGAAATCTCTTGAGCAGTAGGTGCGGCGGCGGTTTTTAGTTCAAAATTTTCTGGTTGATCGGTAATCAAATCTTTATCTTGTTCTAAAACTCCGTTTAAAATGGAGCGGAATTGTTTTTCTGGCATTTGCACTTGTTTTTGGCGCAAGATGACTCTGTTTTTCTTTTCTTTTAAAATTTCTAAGGCTTCAGAAGTATAATCTGGAGCGATGACAACTTCGCAAAAAAGGCTGTTGATATCAGTTGCCGCTGCGGTTGAAATAGGAGAATTAGAAATTAAAATTCCACCAAAAGCTGAAACCGGATCACCTGCCAAGGCATCTTTATAGGCTTCTTCGACCGTATTTCTGGTAGCTAAACCACAAGCATTGTTGTGTTTTAAAATGGCAAAGGTTGGTTTGTCATTTGTAAAATCGGCCATTAATTGAACAGCTGCATCAATATCTAAGAGATTATTGTACGAAAGTTCTTTCCCATTTAATTTGTCGAAAATAGCGTCTAGATCGCCATAAAACACCCCTTTTTGGTGCGGATTTTCGCCGTAACGCAATGGATTTGCTTGTGGAATATTCGCTTGAAATGCTGTTTTTTCTCCAGCATTAAAATAGTTGTAAATATGGGTGTCGTAATTTGATGACACTTGAAATGCCTCTGCGGCAAATGCTTTTCGCTCCTCTAAATTCGTACCTTCTTCTTCCTCAATGATTTCTAAAAATTTTGCGTATTGATTTTTAGAGGGAATGATTACTACATCGGTATAATTTTTAGCTGCTGCACGAATTAAGGAGATCCCACCAATATCAATTTTTTCAATAATATCTTCGTGTGAGGCACCTGAAGCAACCGTCGCTTCGAATGGATACAAATCAACAATTACAAGGTCGATATCTGGAATTTCGTATTCGGCAATTTGCGCTTGGTCTTGTGCGTGATTTCGACGCGATAAAATTCCTCCAAAAATTTTTGGATGTAAGGTTTTAACCCGTCCACCTAAAATAGAAGGATAAGAGGTTAGATCCTCGACACGCTCAACAGGAATTCCCAATTCTTCAATAAAACTTTGTGTTCCTCCAGTGGAGTAAATGGTGACATTTTGAGAATTTAATTGGTTTACAATCGCTGCAAGACCGGTTTTATCAAATACTGAAATTAATGCGTTTTTTATTCTTTTTCGTTCGACCATTGGTTGTACAAATTCAATTCAGATAATAGAATTTACAAAGGTACATTTTTACAGCCGATTGTAGGGCTTTTTGAAAAGAAAAAAGAATGATTTTTATTTAAAACCTCATTTAGGTTCTTTTTTGGCCTAAAAACAGTGTTAATTCACTGAAAACAATTAGATTAAAACGCAACAATGATCTAAAAATCATGAACAAATCAGAGGACTTCGTTTAAAGGTTTATGAAAACGGGCTTTTACCATCCCCAATTGGCATAATAAAACGTTCGCCCTGGAAGCATGGTATTGAGTTGTGTTTTGTATCGTTCCCAAAAACGCGCTGCATTTAACGTATGCCCCTTTTTGAAGTATTTTTTACTGTAAAGTTTAATTCCATCGCTTTGGGTTAAAAACAAACCTTCTCCTACCTTGAAAAACAAGGTGGTTATTTCTGGACATTCGGCGTATACCTTTAAACCCGCTATTACTAAGTCTAAATTTTTGATGGCTTCTTGTTTTTCCTGATCTGTACTGGCAGGGTCGATGGTAGGAATTTCCAAAAACACAGCGGTAACACCTTCTTCTGGTTGACATTTTTCAATTCCTAATGCGTTGTAACTATAATCGTAGTTGCCTAAATCTTCTTCTGAAATGTGGTGAAAATTATCTTGTGCAAACAAAAAAGGATTGATGGCTAAAAGAAATAGTGTGATGCCGTTTTTCATAGTGAATCTGTTAGAAGTGGTTTTAACAAATATATTAAGTTGTATTTAAAAAGCGTCAATTGTTGTTTTGGTTACAGTTTTTAGGTATTGTAGATTTCATTCATCTTTCTAATTTTTTTCGAGTGATCACTTAAATTACGATTGCTTTGTGATACAACTTAACCAAAAGATCTTCAAAAAGTCTCCAATCATATTGCATGAATTGCGTTTTGTTGAAAATTTCATGCGCTAATCTTTCATCACACTAATCGTTTTGAATCACTGAAAACTTCCTTAGTCTTCCTAATTTTTTATTCCATCGACCAAGGTACCAGCAAGGCGGGCATCAACAAGACTAAAATGAAATTTCACAAAAAAATCTCCAATCAGCTAGCGCTGAATCGTATTTTTTTGCGAAATGTCTTGTTGTTGCCCGCCTAACTGGTGTATCTGTCTCATAATAAAAAAAATAAGTATGAAGACAAATGACAAAAATTCGTTAAATTCGAAAAAAGTAAACTCCCGAATTGCTGAGATTCGCGAATCGATTGAACAAATCAAAATTCAACTTTCTGAAATTAGAAAATTGGATAATTCCATGCCAAAAATTTACGCAGTGGCTGCTGAGATCCATAACACAGAAAGATCGCTCGAACGATTTGAAATTCAATTAATGACCTTGAGAGAAGTATTTGAATAAGAAGTACAAGGGTGTCTCGACTTTTGGGACACCCTTTTAATTCATTGATAAATTATTGAATTTGATAGAATTAACAACCAAATAAAAATAATTTAAAATATCTTTACACTTGGTTCG
>JADZFJ010000529.1 GCA_020849935.1 Crocinitomix sp.
ACGCACATTTCCAACCTTTTTAGACAACCAATTGGTGGTTTTATAAGTCCGATCCATCATCATTGCCTTCATGTTGGTAGATTCTGTCAATTTAAAACACTCAAAGGTGCCAGCTGCGGTGGTAATTGATTCTACCGCTTCTACTTTCCGATCGGTAATTTTAAAATCCATGCTCATAATTTGCATGCCGTCCATGGAGATTTTTAGGTTCATACTCGCATCTGGTAAAGTCATGCCAACTGCCATATTATTCGGGTACATCACCTCCGTTTGTGTCACCTTCACATCCATGTCTTTGTAGGCTTGCATCGTTTCAGCGGACATCATAGACTCCATCGAAACAGTGAACACCCCATTTTTGCAAAATGCCTCAAAATCAGACTCGTAAACAAGTTCCCCTTTTTCGTCCTTACTCGACGCGTGAATTTTCATAGTCGTCATTCCATCCGCTTCAATTAAATCGGTCAAGGTCATAAAATCAGTTCCAACCAATTTATTTTTTGCGTCTAAATTTTCGTAAGTTAATTGAGTTCCTTTTTTAATTGGAAAATATGTTTCGCAAACATCGCTACCCCCGCTTTGCTCCTTTGCAAGAAACGTAAAACTTGAGGTCAATAGTACCAGTGTACCTAAAACAAATAGTGTTTTTTTCATTGTCGTATTTTTAAATTTATATCGCTTTTAATGCATGCGTACCTCACAAGGTAACCAAATTCTTTAAAAATTTAAACAAAGATAAGCAATTGGTCAATTGAACGAAAGTAAATTCACCACAACTTTACAATTCCATAGAACGCCGATGACGCGGATCGACCAGATTTTCGCAGATCTAATCTTGCTTAAAGTTTAATTCGAAAAGATATGTTTAATCTTCAGGTACAAGCGAGATGCTTACGCCAGCAGTAAATAATCTAGTTAATAGAACGCCGATGACGCGGCTTTATCCACCGAAACAAATCTTTTTTCTGCGAAAATCTGCGAAATCTGCTGGAGAAAATAAACTCATCTGAATGAAATTTAAAATCGAACTAAGGTTTAGGCTCGATTTATTTCAAATCTATTCACAACTACTCTAAAATCGAATGAATAATACTAACTTTGTCTTAACTAATAATATCACTTATGTCAGCAGTTGCAGTAGAAACGGAAATCAGATCAATTTTAGATCAATTAGGAATCAAAGAAGTCAACAGTGGCGCGTCCACAGGAACTTATTGGTTTAATACCCGCGGAAATGAAATTCAATCTTTTTCGCCGGTCGATGGAAATTTAATTGCAGCAGTGCGCAGTGCAACCGAAGTTGAGTACGAAGCAGCCATCTTAAAAGGACAAGAAGCTTTTAAAGAGTGGCGTTTAGTACCTGCTCCAAAAAGAGGAGAAATTGTTCGCCAACTTGGGATGAAGTTGCGCGAGTTCAAAGAACCACTCGGAAAATTAGTTTCTTACGAAATGGGAAAATCTTACCAAGAAGGCTTGGGCGAGGTGCAAGAAATGATTGATATCTGTGATTTTGCCGTAGGACTTTCACGTCAGTTAAACGGATCAACTTTACATTCAGAACGTCCAGTTCACCGTATGTACGATCAGTATCACCCACTTGGAATTGTTGGCATCATTTCAGCCTTTAATTTTCCAGTAGCGGTGTGGTGTTGGAATACCGCTTTAGCCTGGATTTGTGGCGACGTTTGTGTGTGGAAACCATCTGAAAAAACACCGTTAACAGCCATTGCTTGTCAAAAAATAGTGGCGGAGGTATTTCAAAATAACCAAGTGCCAGAAGGTGTTTCAAGTGTCATCATTGGCGGTGCCGATTTGGGTGTTTTAATGTCTAACGACAAACGTGTGCCGCTGGTATCTGCTACAGGTTCAACCCGCATGGGGAAAGCGGTTGGTGAAGCAGTTGGAAAACGTTTAGGAAAATCACTTTTAGAATTGGGCGGAAACAACGCCATTATCATTACCCCAACTGCCGATCTAAAATTAGTATTACCAGGCGTAGTATTTGGCGCAGTGGGTACTTCTGGTCAACGTTGTACCTCAACGCGACGATTAATCATTCACGATTCAATTTTTGATACCGTTCGCGATATTTTAGTAAATGCCTACAAACAAATTAAAATCGGAAACCCTTTAGACGAATCCAATCACATGGGGCCATTGATTGATACCGATGCGGTTAAAACCTATTTAGATGCACTTGATCAAGTAAAAGAAGCAGGCGGAAAAATGTTGGTGAAAGGCAATGTGTTAAGCGGACCAGGTTACGAGTCAGGTTGTTATGTTTCACCTTCCATTGCTGAGGTTGAAAATCATTACGGCATTGTACAGCACGAAACCTTTGCCCCAATTTTATACATCATTAAATATTCAGGCGATGTTTCCAATGCAATTGCCCTTCAAAACGATGTAGCCCAAGGCTTATCTTCTTCTATTTTTACCAATAATATCCGTGAGTCGGAGCAATTTTTATCCGCTTCAGGTTCCGATTGTGGCATTGCCAACGTTAATATTGGTACCTCAGGAGCAGAAATTGGGGGCGCATTTGGTGGAGAAAAAGAAACAGGCGGCGGCCGCGAATCAGGTTCCGATGCTTGGAAAATCTACATGCGTCGCCAAACAAACACCATCAATTATTCAACCGAATTACCTTTAGCACAAGGAATTAAATTCGATTTTTAATTAGGAATTTAACGGTTCTTTCATAGAACTATTTTTTTCGTTGCAACGTTTTTTAGGCACCTTTTCCTGCTAATCGCTAAAGTTGGCTTGTACAAATCATTTCAGCTGTCCGCAATCCATGTTTTCCTAAAGTCAAAATGGCTTGTGGCGCTTCAATTTTTTTGTGCTGCGCCAAGCTATCGCTTTTATCAGGGGTGAAATCCTCGCTACAGTTGTACTCCGGGACGCGTTGAATCGGTGTCTTAACCAATGATTCCTGAAAAAATCATGTTTTCAAAACGATAATTCGGTTAACAACATTTTAACAGGCCTGCTAATCATTTTGCACTATCTTATTTGTCTTTTCGCTATAATTTAACGTCGAACTAGGTTTTAATTTTCGTTTCTGTATATTTGTTAAATAATCACACGAGTTCATGAACAATACATCCGCAAAAAAAATCAAAAGACCTAGCCTAATCGTTCAAATTTTCCTTGGAATGATTTTAGGTATTCTGGTCGGTACTTTCTGGAAAGACATCGCCCCTGATTTGAAAATTCTCAGCGATATTTTCATGCGGTTAATCAAAATGATAATTGCTCCCCTCGTATTCGCTGTGCTGGTGGTAGGGGTAGCCAAGGTGGGTGATTTTAAATCCGTAGGCCGAATTGGAGCAAAAACAATTTTATATTTTACCGGAGCAGCCATCATCTCACTGTTATTAGGTTTGCTAATTGTCAACATCACCCAACCAGGCAAAGTAATGACCTTGGAATTACCACAAGCCAACACGGTTAAAACAGAAATTGACACCACGCTGGTAGTGTTAAATCCACACACCATGCAACCCGACACCAGTGTTGCCATCGCAAGAGATATTTATAATTCAGATATTCCTGGAGGAGGTAAAACACAGAAGTTTGATTCTAAAACATTCATTGATCACGTCATTCCAGAAAGTGTGGTACACTCAATGGCTATCAATGAAATTTTGCCAATTGTCATTTTTGCACTTTTCTTTGGCGTCGCTTGTGCTTCCGTAGGTCCTAGAGGGAAAATAGTCGTCGATTTTTTTGATTCCATTTCGCACATCATGTTTAAGGTGACAAATTATGTCATGGCCTTTGCACCCTTCGGTGTATTCGGAGCGTTGGCCGCCGTGGTAGCCAAACAAGGTCTTGGAGTGCTTACTGGATACATCTACTTAATACTTACGTTCTATTTAGGCCTGATTCTCTTCATCTTCGTAATACTCTATGTTATTTGTTTGGTCATGAGGATCAAATTTTTCAAATTACTATCGTATATAAAAGAACCTATTTTACTTGCCTTTAGCACTGCAAGTTCTGAGGCGGCTATGCCAAAAACAATCGAATCCTTGGAGCGCTTTGGCTGTAGTAATCGCATCATTTCGTTTGTGCTACCCTTGGGTTATTCGTTTAACCTGGACGGCTCCATGATGTACATGACCTTTGCCACGGTCTTCATTGCACAAGCGTACGGCATTGAAATGACTACTACCGATCAAATTACCATGCTACTGATTCTCCTTGTTACCAGTAAAGGAATGGCAGGAATTCCACGTGCGTCATTGGTAGTTATCGCAGGTATGTTAACCTATTTCGGAATCCCTGTCGAAGGACTTTTATTATTACTTGGTATCGACCAAATCCTAGACATGGGCCGATCAGCCACAAACGTAGTAGGCAACGCCGTAGCCACCGCCGTAGTTTCTAAATGGGAGGGCGAGCTCCACGACTTCAAAAAAGATCCTGACATCGATCGTTTAAAGCTGGATTAAAAGTAGTTAGTATTTAATTTAATTGTTAGCATAAACAAGTTAAAGGAGCTTGGTATTTTTGATAATAGCGATTAAAATTAGTTATCTTTTGAACTAATTAGGGGGTAAACGGACGTGCAATGATGTTTCATATCATTTTTGTCAGGTTTATCCTGACAATTGTACTATAAAACATAATTTTTTAAATTTAGAGAGTGAACATCAAATTATCTTTCGTATCATTGTAGTCAGGTTTATCCTGACATTATTACTATGAAAAGTAAGTACATATCAACACGCTCAAATGAACTTCTTTCCTATTTCAGTGGACAGAAAGAGGCTTGTTTTGATTATAGTCAAGCCATCAATGCAATGCCTGATTCAAAAGAAAGCACACTTCGGGAACTTCTCAGTGATATGGCTAAACGCGGACTTTTGATGAGATTGAAAGACGGATTATATTATATCATTCCATACGAAGCTGATGCCGAGAACTTCATGCCTGATTGGCATTTAATCGCCGAAAATTTAGTAAATAATTCGCCATATTATATAGGTTATTATTCTGCTTTGCAAATTCATAACCTCATTACTCAACCCTCTTTGAAAGAACAAATTGTTGTTTCAAAACAAATACGACCATCTGAAATAAAAATCAAGAATATTCCTTTTCAATTTATTTATCATAACGAAAATCATTTTTTCGGTGCAAAGAAAATATGGCTTGACAGTTTCAATAAAGTCCTTTGCTCTGATTTAGAAAAAACGTTTATTGATTGTCTCTTTAAACCAGATTACGCAGGTGGAATAGTGGAAATTGCAAAGGCAATTTATGTATCAAAAGAAAAAATTAAGTATAATCAGTTATACGATTATGCCATCAGATTTAACTCGCAAGCAGTAATAAAAAGACTTGGGTTTTTATTGGAGTTTCTTGAAATCAACACTGAAATAATTCAAAAACTTCAAGCAAAGAAAACGGACGCTTATGTTCTTTTGGACACGGAATTACCAAAACAAGGCAAACGACTTAAACGTTGGAGTATTCAACAAAATTTGGAATTAGAAACCATTAAATCTGCAATTTACACATGATTAAACCTGGAGAAATACAGCAAAAAGCACGAGGGGTAGGCGTTAGAGACCAGCAGATCGAAAAAGATTACATTCTTTCATGGATATTACAAGGTATTGCATGTCATGATCAACTATCAAAAATTATAGCGTTTAAAGGAGGGACTGTTTTAAAGAAAATCTATTTTGAAGATTACCGATTTTCGGAAGATCTAGATTTTACCTTACTGAACAACGAGATTACTAATGATCAAATCTTTGAGTTGTTCAGAGAGACGTTCGATTACGTTCAGGAAGAAGCTAATATTCCACTTGAAATCATTGACAACAACCAACACGATGATGGTGGTATTAATTTTTACATCAGTTACATTGGACCCTTGGGAGGACAAGGAAATAATAAGAAAGTGAAAGTTGATATTTCAAGAAGTGAAAAACTAGAATTTAAACCTATATTGCGACCAGTTTTATTGGGATATTCTGATTTGACAGAACACCAACTTTTATGTTACTCCTTGGAAGAGGTATTAGTTGAAAAGATGCGCACAGTTATGCAACGCATGCAGGCACGTGATTTTTACGACATTTGGTATTTGATTGAAAAACATGGTATGGATGTTACTTTTTTTGTGAAAGAATTTGCTAATAAATGTGAAAGTAAAAAATTAAACCCTGCCGATTTTCAAAAAAAATTATCAGAACGATTACCACAGTACAAAGGCCGCTGGAAAAGCTCAATGAATGATCAAATACAAAATTTACCTGACTTTGAGCAAGTAGAAAGAGAAGTGATGAGACATTTAAAGAAAATGAAATTATGAGGAATTATAGTGTCACAAAAAGAACAATAAATACTTTAATTTAATCTTAAATGAAACGTTATTTCTATTCAGAAACAATTCCTAAATTTTTAAAATCATCTTCTATAGAGATTTTAGGAACTCTTGCAGATAATAATGAATTTTCTTTAGAGCTAACTCAGAAAGAAGCTTGGAATGTAGAAATAAAAATATTAAAGGAAATATTAAAAGATTATAATGGTTCCATTTTTTTCGAATATTCGATTCCAAGAATGGGAAGAAGAATAGATGTTGTTTTATTAATTAAGAATGTAATTTTTATTTTAGAATTTAAAGTTGGGGAAAAGGAGTATTTGCAAAGTGCACTTGATCAGGTTGCCGACTATGCGCTCGATCTAAAAAACTTTCACGAAACAAGTCATAAGCCATTAGTTGCACCAGTTCTAATTGCAACAAAAGCAAGAACAGTTTTCGAAAATGTTTCTATTACACCGCATAACGATAATGTTTTATTTCCAATTAAAGCTAATACTGAATTATTATCAGAAGTTATAGAGAGTGTTCTTAAATTTGCTGATGGAGAAGATATAAATACGGAAGATTGGAAGTCTGGAAATTACGCTCCCACCCCTACTATAATCGAAGCCGCAATGGCTTTATACAATGGCCATTCTGTCTCCGAAATATCAAGAAGTGATGCCTCTGCAAAAAACTTAAGAGACACAAGTAATGCAATTTCAAACATAATCCATAGAGCAAAAGAGAATAAGGAAAAAGCCATATGTTTTGTAACTGGAGTACCTGGAGCAGGCAAAACATTAGTAGGCTTAAATGTAGCGGCCAAACATTTCAATAAAGTTGAAAGGTCATCAACCGTTTTTCTTTCTGGTAATGGACCATTAGTAGCAATATTAAGAGAAGCCTTAACTAGAGATAAAGTCAAAAGAGAAAAACAAAAGGGGAATAAAATTAAAAAGGGAGAAGTTTTTAGTTCTGTAAAAACCGTTATTCAGAATGTTCATCATTTTAGAGATGATTGTTTGGTTGATATAAGCCAAGCTCCGTTTGAACATGTTACAATTTTTGATGAAGCTCAACGTGCTTGGGATCTTAATCAAACGGCTAATTTTATGCAACGCAAAAAAGGTCATCTAAATTTTTCTCAATCAGAGCCAAATTTTTTGATTTCTTGTCTTGATAGACATAAAGATTGGGCTGTGATTGTTTGTCTTGTAGGAGGCGGTCAAGAAATTAACACCGGAGAAGCAGGAATAAGTGAGTGGATAGAATCCTTAAATCAATCATTTCCTAAATGGAAAATATATGTTTCTGATAAATTAACTGATAGTGAATACGCTGCAGGAAATGCTCTTAAGATTCTTCAAGAACATAAGCAAGTTGTTTATAAAGAAGAACTGCATCTTTCAGTTTCTTTACGTTCATTTCGTGTCGAAAATCTTTCCCTTTTGATAAAAAATCTACTTGACCTTAATTTAAAAGAAGCTCAGATAAATTATAAACAAGTTATGGATAAATATCCAATAGCTTTAACTCGTGATTTGGACAAGGCGAAAAAATGGTTAAAAGAAAAAGCAAGAGGGAGTGAACGATACGGCATAGTTGTTTCATCTCAGGCTCAAAGATTAAAACCGCTTGCAATTGATGTCAAATCACCTATGGATCCAATTCATTGGTTTTTAGATGAAAAAGATGATGTAAGATCTTCTTACTATTTAGAAGATGTTGCTACAGAATTTCATGTTCAAGGTTTGGAATTAGATTGGTCTTGTGTCACGTGGGAC
>JADZFJ010000530.1 GCA_020849935.1 Crocinitomix sp.
ACTTTCAAATTTCCATGTAAAATAGGCTAGAATTTGAAAAACCAAGGCAAAAACACAAAGCGCAAAGATTGCTCTTTGCGCCTGTGTTTGTCTTGATCTAAAAATAAAAGCAATGACTACAGGAATTAGGATGAAGATAAAAATCCACGTCGATAAAACATTTGTCAACGCCTTTAATTCCATTATTGACTGCTATCAGAAGAATACAATAATGGGCTAGTTCCGCATGTGTTTGGACATGGAAAAGCAAAATCATAAATTCCACTATCCGACGATTGTGGATTTGTATCTATAATGTCATTACCAAGGGCATCCACACCAACAACAAGCAGCGAATAATCAGGATTTTGCGGATCTTGGATACTTTTAAGTGCTGGATAAATTCGCACATATTGTACCCCTGACTTATTCAGAACTTGCTCAAAATCAACCTTATCAAATCTAAACGATTTAATATTTGACATTTTGATTAATTGTGTTGTTTGCTGTTGCCAAGCAAATGTCCAAGTTTTTGCCAAAGGAAATGGCACCATATTTAACGCGTTTTTTGTGTTCATAGGTAATTTAAGTTAATTTATATTTTGTATTCAAATATGGGAAAAAATGTGGATTCAACAATTGGTTTAGTGATCGATAATTAGATTTACTGTTTAATGTACGTATGGTGGTAAATAACGTTCTGTCATTCGTGCTCCTTCTGAACGATTTATACTTCTGTGCTCCAAGTAATAGTTGTTAGAGTCATGCATAAATTCCCATACCTGTTGCGATCTAGCCCCAGTAAACCTTCCTTCGTCATTCCAATATGAAACGGCTGATCGAATGTGGGACATGTCTGCTTTTGAAAAATCGTACCACTTTCGGTAACCTTTAGACCAAAATTGATTCTTTCCTTTACGGACTCTAATTTTTTTCTCACCTCTCATTCTTTTGATTACATCTTGACCGACTGAAGATTTCTTACTTGGTGTCGCGCCCATGTACTCCCGTCTTTTGGAACCTCCTACTGGTTCTTCGTAATTATCATCACCATCATCATCACCATCATCATCAGACATGTCTGAACCATCACCATCAGACATGTCTGAACCATCATTTGAACTTTCATCTGAACTCTCGTCTGAACTTTCATCTGAACTCTCATCTGAACTTTCTTCGGAACTTTCATCACCATCACTCATCGAATTTTCAGTGTCATCACCAGTTAAATCAATAACATCGGCCATGTTTGATTCACCTTTAGCACCTTCGATAGCACTAAACATCGCCTCATCAAGTTCCAATTCTTCGACGGTTGACATTCCGTCAGTTAAAACGTCTTCGGCTACCTCAGCGCTCACTAATAGTGCTACTCCAACCGCTAGTACGCCTTTGCCAACGGTATGCCCACTAGGATCACTATTTTTAATTGGATTATTAAGGGTATAACAATATTGATTGTAAGAATCTATTTTCCAAGGATTTCCACCAACTTGATTGTCTGACGTTGTAAATCGTGCAACCCTTGGATTGTAAGATCGTGCAGTAAAATTGTATAAATCAGTTGCAGATGAATACGTTTTACTTCCGTATAAATAATTCGTCGATGAATCCGTGGTAGTAATCCATTGACTGATTTCACCATAAGGTTGATACGAAATTTCATCCACCACTTGCCCAGCTTCGTTGGTGGTTAAAATTGTACTTCCAACATTATTTTGATGGTAATAGGTAATCGTTTCGTTCGAAACATTTGTGGAAGTAGCCACGGCAATAATGCGGGCTCCATCTGTCAAATCAATTTCAGTGGTACTCGTTCCTGACTCATTTGTAATCGTATAACCATCAAATGGATACAAAATCTCTACTTGATCAGAAAATCGCTTTTCTTTGAGTAGATTTCCTTTATAATCGTATGTGTATGATTGGATGGTGTCGCCATTTTCTACCACAGATACTAACTTATTCCACAAATCATAGGTGTAGTTCCAAACAAGTGTATCACCCGTTGAATAATCTCGTTTTTCAATTAAATTCCCTTGGACATCATATTGGTACGTTTCGAGGGTGTCTTGTTGTTCGCTGGTAACAGAAATTGGTTGAAAGGTTGCATAGTTTATGTGAATAGAATATTGCTGAATCAAATTTCCAAGATGATCGTATCCATAACTGTACGCTGCTGCTGTGCCATTAGCCCCGAGCAACCTTCCAGTAAGGTCGTAATTATACGCCACCAATTCTGAAATTCCTCCGGTACGTTGAACAGTGTCAATTTCCAAGTTTTCGTTCCATTTATACACCAACGAAAGGAGTTCGTTGTTTGAATTGTTGGTAAAGGAGATTTCAGTTATATCTCCATTTAATAGGGATTTTTCATTTAACGTAATCCCATTTCCATACAAAAGTTGATCTGGGATCCCGTTCGCCAAATAATTCATGTACGTCATTACTCGAGAAGAATCCCCTCCTGCGCCTTTGTAATCGACGGACGTTAAGAAATTTTGGGCTGAATACTTGTACGTTTGCTGAGCACCATTTGGATAAACTCTGCGGATTAAATTTTGACTTGCATTGTATGTTTCACTGTTCGAATAGGTAACTCCTTCAAAATTAAGCCATGTACTATCGGGTGAACCAAGATTTGAATAACTAAATTTATACGAGTTATTGTCAGCCATTAGCACTTTCCCCAATCGACCTAATCCATTTGCAACATCCGTCTGGTCGTAGAGTAACATCAATGAATCACCGTTCGAGTATTTTTGATAAATTGTTCGGCCCAAGGCGTCTTGTTTGGTAAAAATTGAATCCCCTTTGGCAGTCACTTGAAGCAAGGATCCATTTTTGTCATTATAGGTAAATGTACTTTTGCCTAGGTTGACATTGTCAGAAATAATGGTTCTTCCCAATCCATCATAGGTGGTTGTATTGATGACAAATTGGTTATTACTGGTAGTTAATACTTCTCCTAAAAGATTGTAATTAAAGAAGATGGAATCCCCATATTCGTCCACTGTGCTTGTATAACATTTATTGCCATTAAGCGTGGTAAAACGAATTTTAGTACCAATTGAATCAGGTGACGAAGCATTATAAAATGAAATCGTTTGACCATGATAAACACCCTTGTAGGTAATACTATCGTTGGCAGAAATTGGATAAGTCAATTGGGTGATGCGTTCCATTGGATCGTATTGGATCGTCGTCCAAAATGCCAATGAATCTTCGTAGTATGGATATGAACCCTTAACAACTTTTCCACTCATGTCATAGACATAATCAGTAATCACGGATTTGCCACCAAAACCGCTTGAAACCGTTTTTGTGTTTCGTCTTAGTCCATCGTAATAGTCAAAAATGGTATCGAAAATTGGGGTTTCCCAATCAATCAAGGTGGCTTCTGAATTAATATAACCACCGTTTTCATTTAACTCATAACGAGATAATTGATAAAGTGTCAACTCACCAGCTGGGTTGGGCAGATAAAAAGCACTGTCACGTCCAAATCCGTCCAGGACACTCACAAAACGATGCCCATTCAAATCGACTATTGTATCTGTTTTCCCGAAACGAGGATCGGTATGCGCCTGACTTGATAATTTTACACCATTTTCATTTGGTGGGGAGATATATGTTGTTGGAAAAGTGTGATAA
>JADZFJ010000531.1 GCA_020849935.1 Crocinitomix sp.
AAAACGGGTGTGATTACTTCAATCCCCTTCATTTTTTCTAACCTGGCGGCCTTAAAATATTCCGATGAAGCAACGTTTACCAAAAGTTTAGTTTCTTCTTCTTTCAATTCCTCCAACAGTTTTTTATGAATTTTATCTTGCCAAAATTTATACAAATTGGATATTTTAGGAGTGATGCTCAACGAAGTTCCCATTTCCAACCGATAAGGTTGAATTAAATCAAACGGCTTTAATAAACCGTATAATCCCGATAAAATCCGTAATCTCTTTTGTCCTTCTGCCTGATCAGCGATACTCAAATTAGTGAAATCTAATCCTTGGTAAGCAGCTCCACTAAAAACATAACCCGCTGGAAAACTATTTTCAGGGGTAAATGTCGCTTGAAAATTTTGAAATCGATCGTAATTCAAACTTGCCAAATCAGGACTAATATCCATCAATTTACCAATCTTACCTTTCGATAATTTCGCCAATTTTTTAATTAAATAGGTTGTCTCGGCTGGAAATCCAATTTCAGTGCAGGTTACCCCTTCAAATTTAACAGCTTCGTTTAACGACTTGGCAGGTGATAAAATGATCTTCATAAAAAGTAAACTCTTTGTTAATCAAAACGTTTTGTATAAGCATGACAATAAGGTGTGCCGCCATTTCCACTATAATAATGTTCATGATAATCTTCTCCGTCCCAAAATCTTGAGGCAGGAGTTAATTTTGTCGCCACTTTTAACCCTTTTTCTTCCAATGTCTTAATGAGTTTTTGAGCAATCTCTTTTTGACTTTCAGAAAGGTAAAAAATTTCGGTTCGGTATTGTTCTCCTATATCTGGTCCTTGACGGTTAATATGAGTCGGATCGTGTGTTTCAAAAAACAATTTACATAAGGTTTCAAAATCCGTAATTTCCGGATCGTAAATAACTTTTACCGCCTCGGCATGTCCAGTAATATGCGCACACACTTCTTTATAGGTTGGGTTTTCTTTGTGTCCACCAATGTATCCCACTTGCGTGGAAATCACGCCAGGTGCTTTCTCAAAAAAATACTCAGTTCCCCAAAAACATCCCGAAGCAAAAATTGCAGTTTCCATAATTTACGTGGTTAATTAGATCCTAACCTTCTACAAATTTAAGCGAAATAGAATTAACACAGTGCCTAGTTTGTTTTTTTGTGAATCCCTCGTTATAAAAAACATGGCCTAAATGGCCTTTACAATTTCTGCAAACTATTTCTTCTCGGAAACCATCGGTATCTAAAACCACCTCAACCGACTCACCGATAAAACCGTCAAAAGACGGCCAACCTGTGCCCGAATCAAATTTACTTTCCGATTCAAAAAGCGCCACGTTACATCTTTTACAATGATAAATTCCTTTTTTATGGTTATCCACATATTCACCTGTACCCGGATACTCAGTTCCTTTGTAAACAATCACCCGCTCCTCTTCTTTCGTTAATTTATTCCATCCTGTTGAATCCGTTGGTACCACCAATCCTAATGAATTCGATTGATTAGACACATTACTTGAGGTCGTATCTTTTGCCCCGCAGGCAAAAAGAAATAACAAACATCCTAAAACTCCTAAAGTCATATTTTCCATTTTATTGTTCAGTCGAATTGATTCAGTTTTCATTACAAAGATTTGTCATAAATCATCAACAAATTTATCGATAATTAACGGAAACGGACAAAAGTATTTTCTACCTTTCGCAAACGAAATTAATGGCAATTTAGGATGTTAGAAAGAATTAAAAAATTAAAAGAAGCATTGCTTTTAGAACGCGCGGCTGAATTGTCAAGATACACTTCCTTACTAGACGATTTAGGAATAAAAGAACGCATAATCGAAGGAATTACGCTTTATCCAATCGCTTTCTTAGAAGAATCCTATTCCATTTTTGACGACCTAATTTTATCCTTTAAAATCAACGAAGCACAAGATCCATACAAATTCTCTTCGAACGGAAGTGTGCAATTATTTCATGCCCAATCGCCCGATAAAATAGAAGGAGTTATTTATTCGTTTAAAGACGGCGTGATTAATGTACGAATTTCGGCAGATGAAATGCCTGATTGGATAAAATCAGGTAAACTTGGTTTAGATGCTTTGCCTGATACACGCACCACAGACATTCAGCTCAAAACCTTAGACAAAATCTTGGCTGATGAATTAAGAATTGCATCCAATTTATACAAAAATGGACGTTTGGAGCAATATGATATTCCTTCCACCAGTTACGAAGGTTATAATTTGGCGCAAAATCAAGCGATCAATCACCTCATTTCTTCCAATCCCTTTCACATTGTTCACGGTCCTCCAGGAACCGGAAAAACAAAAACGTTGGTGAAAGCAATTCTGCTTTTAGCCGCTTCTGGTAAAAGAATTATGGTGGCTGCTGGTTCCAATACAGCTGTGGATCACATCACTTTTGAACTATCGAAAGAAAATAAATCGATAACCCGCATTGGCAATTCGTTTAAAATTTCTGCAGAGGTGGAAGATTTCACCTTAAAAATGAAAACGTTGACCAGTCCACTCATGGATGTAGTGGTTCGCCTTAAAAAGGAATCGGAAATCATTCGTAAAAAGGTCCAAAAATACAAACGCAGTTTTGGCAAAGAAGAG
>JADZFJ010000532.1 GCA_020849935.1 Crocinitomix sp.
AATCCAACGGTTATTCAGCCTACCATTTCGACCTGGTATTATGTGATTGCGACTGATACCAATGGCTGTACAAATATCGACTCGATTTATGTGACCGTATTACCTGACATTGTTATTCCAGATGGTATAAGTCCAGGAAGCGATGGCAAAAACGACACATGGATTCTTGAATTCATTGATCAATATCCTGGTGTTGCGATAAAAATTAATGTATATAATAGATGGGGAGATTTACTTTTTGAAAGTGATGAAACCTACAATGACGATTGGGGAGGAACGACAGAAAATGGTAAACGATTACCAGCTGGCACCTATTATTATGTGATCGATATTGATCATGAAGATTTCCCTGAGCCATTTACTGGTCCATTAACAATAATGTGGTAAACGATGAAGAATTTAATTGTAAAATATCTCCTAGGTTCGGCATTGATGTTAACATCAACAGTGTTTTCACAGCAATTACCGCAATATACGCAGTACATGTTTAATCAATATGCTTTTAATCCGGCCTATGCTGGATCGAAAGATAATTGGGAAGCAATCTCCATCAACCGCTATCAGTGGATTGGAATTACCGATGCTCCCCGAACATTTACACTTGCTGCTAATGGCCCATTAAAAAATGAAAAATTAGCCATGGGCGGTTATCTCTACACAGATATTGTTGGCCCTACAAGACGTGTAGGATTTCAAACTTCTTTTGCTTATCACTTAAAATTAACCGAAGGAATTAAACTTTCTTTTGGCCTTTCGGTTGGATTTAACCAATGGATTTTAGATGCTGATAAAATAACAGCCTATCACGACGATGATTTTTATTTTTCGAATGGACTATTAAAATCATTTGATCCAGATGGTAAATTTGGTTTGTATTTATACCACGACGATTGGTATTTTGGGGCCTCTATCGAACAAATCTTACATGATAAACTTTCGTTTTTATCTACACAAATTGGATCGGAAAGTTTTTTAGAAGATCATTATTATTTTACTGGAGGATATAATTTTCAACTTTCAGACGATTGGGCGATTCAACCTAGTTTTATTTTGAAATACGGCCCACCAATTGCGCCAAAATTAGATTTAAATGTCCGCACTACTTATAAAAAAATGATTTGGGCGGGAATTGGATTTAGAACCCGCGACGCTGCCACCGTCATGGTTGGATTTAATCATCGTGAAACATTACGCATTGGTTATGCATTTGATATTACCACCACTGACCTAAAAAATTACAGTTCGGGGAGCCATGAAGTAATGTTGGGAATTACATTTGGAAATTCAAAAATTCGCTAAACGGTATTGTTACTTGTGAATTATTATTAAATTCACTTTTAATACCGAAATCACTCCAAGTATGCGACCAATATTATTGATGCTTTTTATTTATCTATCTCATTTTAATCTGTTTGGACAGGATTCATTAACTGTATTCAAACAAAACATCCGCGGAAAAATAGTTGATGCCGATACGCGTTACCCCTTAATTGGTGCTAAAATTAAGGTGACAAATTTACCGAATCAATTAATTGGAGGTGTTTGTGATGAAAATGGTGACTTCGTACTAAAAAATGTGCCCGTTGGGAAACAACTACTTGAAGTGACCTATCTCGGCTATGCTACCAGAGAAATAACCGTAAATGTTACCAGTGGAAGAGAACTCATCGTTAATATCGATATGGAAGAGGTCTCCATTACCACAGAAGAAGTAGTGGTTACGTCCAGAAAAAAAGGAGAAATTATAAACGAAATGGCCACCGTGAGTTCTCAATCCTTTTCGATTGAAGAAACCAATCGGTATGCTGGAAGTAGAAGCGACCCTGCCCGAATGATTGCCAATTATGCAGGTGCAACAGGAACGGATGATTCAAGAAACGACCTTGTTATTCGCGGAAATTCACCGTTAGGAATTTTGTACCGAGTTGAAGGTGTTTCGATTCCAAACCCCAACCATTTTGCAGTAGCAGGTTCGACGGGTGGACCAGTTTCTATTTTAAATAATAAATATTTAGACAATTCGGACTTTTTTATGAGTGCTTTTCCTGCCGAGTATGGAAATAGCACTTCAGGCGTATTTGATTTAAGGTTGCGAAATGGAAATGATCAACGCCATGAGTTTACCGGTCAGTTTGGATTTTTAGGAACAGAATTATTATTTGAAGGTCCTTTGTCCAAAAAAACGAAAGCGAGTTACTTAATTGTCGGACGGTACTCGACCTTAACCTTGATGGATAAAATTGGAATCAAATATGGTACGGATGCTGTCCCTGTGTATGGTGACGGCGCCTTTAAATTCAATTTTCCATTTAAAAAAGGCGGTCAACTTTCGTTTTGGGGAATGGGTGGAGCAAGTTCAATTTCCTTATTAATCTCCAACCAAGTAAAACCGGCTCAAGATGCTTTTGGTGAGCAAGATCGCGACCAATATTTTGGATCTAAAATGGCGGTAACAGGTTTAACGTATAAGCGACCAATCAATAAAAAAACTTTTTTGAAAACAACCCTTTCCTATTCAAGACAAAATCAATATACCGATCATCGGTATATCTTGCGAACCTTGGGGGCCGACAGTACGTGGATTTATAATGCCAAACCTTTTAATATGATGGGCTATTCTTACGATATTGGAATTGCATCCGCCTATGTCAGTATTAATTATAAAATTAACCAACGCCATTTATTAAAATATGGAATTAATGTGGATGCTTATCATTTTGATTTGTTGGATTCCATTCGTACAGATATAACAGATTCACTTTCGCCGTATTATTACCGTTGGGATTATCAATCCACTACACCTGTTTTGTTAATCCAACCATTTGTGCAATGGAAGTATAAAATAACCGAGAAACTGACCTTAAATGCAGGAATTCACAGCCAATATTTCACCTTAAGCAAATCCATTTCGCCAGCCGAACCACGGATTGGTTTAAAATTCACTCCGGATGAAAAAAGCGTAATCGGTATTGGAACTGGGATGCATTCCCAAATTCATCCACTGTATATTTATGGTTATCAACTGAATGGAAATACTGAACCACATAATTTAAACATCGATTTTTCGAGAAGTATTCATACAGTTTTAAGCTATTCAAGACAATTCAAAAAATCGATGCTCTTAAAAACAGAAGTCTATTACCAGTATTTGTACAATATTCCTGTTGAAATTCAACCGTCTTCATTTTCAGTTTTAAACCAAGGAAGCGGTTTTTCCCGATTCTTTCCAGATACCCTTCAAAACACCGGAACAGGTTCAAATATGGGCATTGAATTAACAGTTCAAAAATACTTCGACAATAGTTTCTTTTTTATGACAACTGCCAGTTTGTACAATT
Source organism: Crocinitomix sp. (assembly GCA_020849935.1). GTDB lineage: Bacteria > Bacteroidota > Bacteroidia > Flavobacteriales_D > Crocinitomicaceae > Crocinitomix. The sequence continues at coordinate 3,339 of JADZFJ010000532.1, forward strand.
CGCAA
>JADZFJ010000533.1 GCA_020849935.1 Crocinitomix sp.
GAAAATGCAGTCGAGCCAATTACGCCGATCATAGGACCAGTTCCATCATAAACATCAGACCCATCTTCGACAAAGAAACTACCACGTGCTACTCGAATATCTGCACCAATTCCACCTAAGGCAAAATAAGCATCTGAATCCCCAGCACCAAAAGGATCGACAGAAAGGGCAGATACTAACGATTTAGGACAAAAAGGTGTTGGGTTAGATTCAACAATATTGGTCGTTTCAAAACCCCAACTAACATCCATGTTATTATCTGGATCTAACGATTTATAAAAAAAGACATTGTTTTTAGCTACAGGATTGGTATTGGTCAAGGTCACCACCACACGGTAATATGTTTTTGTGGTGTCCATGATATAGGTCATGTGAATATCAATGCCCGCATAAATTCCATCCCAATCTACCGATTTGCATCTTCCGTAAATGGTGTAATTGGAGAGGCCAAAACTAGTGATTGCAGGTAAATCCCAACCATTTGAAGAGTTCCAGACAGTCATTCCATCTACTTCCATTCCAAAACGATTCTCTGGTGTCCCAGGCAACATAACGTCTCCCATATAATTCAAAGTTTCCCAAGGTGCGCTTAAATCAGCATTTGACATAAACGCTAAGCGGGTAGTAAATCCTCTGTAATGAGTTGGAAAGGGTGCAGGAATAGAACCTTCTGAAGTTCCTTCATATCCATCATTGTGGATCCCAATCTCTTGATTAATCCCCATCAAAAAGGCATTTGTACCAACCATTTGGCCAAAGCCAGTGGAGGCGATGAAGCAAAAAATAACGAAAGGGAGAAAAATTATTTTGTTTGATTTCATAATCCAATTTTATTATTGAAATGATTTTAAGATCTTCTATTTACGCTAATTATTCTGCTGGTGGTTTAGGAAGATGACCTAAATAGGTTTGCAATTTAGCTCTATCAACTTCACCATCAGGTAAATATTCGGTATGAATACGAATAATCATATAATGTTCAGGATAAAAGACTTGACAAGTGATTAAGTTACCTTGACAATAAGCACGGAGGAGATAAACTGCTTGAGCCTCATTTTCAAAGACTAGGTGCGAGATATCTACATAATAATAATTTTCAACAGGAATTTCTGGCAAAGTGATGTAATAATTCGACGCAATTGTTGCGACAGGTAATTCATCAACTGGAACATCTTGGGCAAGGGAGGTAAGCGAGTAAAAGCTTAGCGTTAAAACGAACATTCTGAGTAGTTTCATGATCAATTTTTTTTTTCAGTTCTGCCTATAAGATGAATCTTGAATTAAAAGGGTTGCTTGGATTCAGAATGAAATTTTTGATTATTTGGATTTTTCTGTAAGATTATCTGGTAAACTTAGGGTTAAGTAATTGAAAATAAATGCATTGATCTAGTGATTTAATTAAAACCTAAATTTAATCTAATTATTGGAAGCTCAATTAGTTGATTAATTGAAAAGATGGGCATAAAAAAAGGCGATTCACCTTGATGATCGCCTTTTAAGATTGTAAACTAAGGTAAATCTTAGTTCGTCGTTTTATTTGGTGTTTTTGAGCAACAAGTTGATTTATCGCACTTTTTCTTTTTCTTTTCAGTTTTAGTGGTTTTGGCAGCTTTTTCACCATCTTGCCCGTAAGACACCGCTACATTTCCACCGAGGAATGCAGTTAAAGCGATCATTGTTATTACTTTTTTCATCTTATTGTAGTTTAATTTAAAAGCGATTTGAATCTTTTGTGTGTTAAGTTAACTATTTTAAAGGTATCACAGGGAATCTTAACTTATCTTTAACAATTATGACTTTAATTTTCCGATAATGGTTGTTTTGCCTTGAACGACATCTTCCAGATTGATAAGCAATTCTGTATTGAGCGGTAAAAAAAGATCGATGCGTGAACCGAATTTAATAAAACCAAATTCCGAACCAGCAATTACCTCTTGGTCTTTTTTTGCATAACAAACAATTCTTCGTGCCACCGCTCCAGCAATTTGTCTAAACAAAATCTCTTGGCCATTTTTGTGTTTTGTTACCACGGTCGATCGTTCGTTTTCTGTCGAAGATTTTGGATGCCAAGCAACTAAAAATGAACCGGGATGATACTTATAATATGTTGTCAAGCCGCTGATCGGATTCCAGTTTGCATGAACATTTAGCGGCGACATAAAAATGGAAATTTGAATTCGTTTTTCTTTAAAGTACTCAGTTTCTTCCACTTCTTCAATAACTACCACTTTTCCATCTGCTGGGCAAATAATCAAGTCATCGCCAACCGGACTCACACGAGTAGGAACTCTAAAAAATTGAATCACTAAATAAAGCATCACCAAAATGAATGCGTTGATTAACCAGTAGATAATCAAATATTCGATTAAGAAAATATGATTTACTGTGTAAAGTGCACCTGCTAAAATTAAGGTGATTAAGATGATGATATACCCTTCTTTGTGAATTTTCATAGGTAACAATTACAACTAGATAAAAATAAAATAATGGAGGTAAAAGATGATTGGAATGATAAATAAAACGGCATCAAATCGATCTAAAATACCACCGTGGCCGGGCAAGATGGTTCCTGAATCTTTCACATCTAAACTTCGTTTGAGCATGGATTCGACCAAATCGCCCAAGGTGCCTACAATGCTAATAATAAAGGCATAAACGAGGTACTGAAAGAGGGATTGTTCTGTAAAATAGGCGATGATTGTTCCGCCCGCTAAGGTAAAAATCAATCCTCCAATAAATCCTTCCCATGATTTTTTTGGAGAGATTCGTTCAAATAATTTGCGAGTTCCAAATTTTCTCCCAATCAAATAGGCAAATGTATCGTTGCACCAAACAAGAATAAAAATACTTAGGACTGGCCAAAAATCGGTAATTTGATGCGTTTCTGGATCAAATTTGATTAAAAAATTTAAGAGGATGAC
>JADZFJ010000534.1 GCA_020849935.1 Crocinitomix sp.
TAATAAAATAATTACCTCAGATGTCGACAAGATTTTCCGATTATTTAAAAATAATATCGAACGAAGTATTTTTAAAGAAATATTGGTATCTCCATTTAATTTAAGGAGAAAAATGACCTCCTTGATTGATGCTGAAATCGCTTTTGCCAAACAAGGTCAACCAGCAGAAATTATTATCAAACTGAATAATTTAGTAGACTCTAAAATGATTCGCAAATTATACGAGGCTTCGAAAGCTGGGGTCAAAATTAAATGTATTGTTAGAGGTATTTGTGCGATTATTCCTGGTGTGGCAGGTCTGAGTGAAAATATCACTATTCGCAGTGTGGTTGGGCAATATTTAGAGCACAGTCGAATTATTATCTTTAAAAACGGCGGTGCTGAAAAATATTTTATTTCTTCGGCGGATTGGATGACACGAAATTTGGATCGACGAATTGAAGTAACGGTTCCTGTTTTAGATAAAAATATTCAGCAAGATCTGAAATACATGATCAATATGTATCTAACAGATAACCAAAAAGCGCGAACGATTGATGCTTTGCAAAAAAATAAAAATGTGAAGTCGGATATTCAGAAAAAAATAAATTCACAACACGAAATTTATACGTACTTTAAGGCGAAACAAGTGTAATAGAAATAGAGGAACGAATAAAAAGAGTTAAGAAAAAATTATTATAGAAATTGAATGAAATTTGGAGCTATTGATATTGGAACGAATGCTGCGCGGTTGCTGATTGGAGAGGTAATGAAAACTGGGGATCAATCGCTCGTAAAAAAAATCTCTTATGTGAGGATTCCTCTTCGGTTGGGATTAGATGTGTTTGAAGATGGGATTATTTCACCTAAGCGGGCAAAGGCGTTTAAGAAAGCTGTCATGGCATTTAAATTAATTGCTGAAGTTTTTAATGTGGTTGAATTGCGTGCATGTGCAACCTCCGCCATGCGCGAAGCTAAAAATGGTCTTGAAATTCAACAAATGATTTTAAAAGAAACAGGTGTAGTGATTGAGATAATTGATGGAGATGAAGAGGCGAATGTTATTTTTTCGTCGTTCTTGTTGTTTCAATTTGACTTATCCAATCCATTTATTGTGGTGGATGTTGGTGGGGGTAGCACAGAGATTTCAATTTTCTATAAAGGTGAAAAAGCTCATTCTCGATCGTTTCAAATTGGTACCATCCGTATGATCAAAAAGAAAGTGGATGTGGATATTTGGGATACCATTCGAACTTGGTTAGATGAAAATACTCGTGAAAATGTTCATTATCAACTATATGGTACAGGAGGAAATATCAATAACATCCATAAATTGCTTGGAAAACGAGGAAATGAGCCAATCAATACACAAGAGCTCAAGGTTTTATATGCAGATTTAAAAGCGTTAACCTTATCCCAACGAATTGCACAATATCAGTTAAAACCAGATAGAGCCGATGTAATTGTGCCCGCTTCGCAAATATTTTTAAAAATAATTAAGCATTTAAAGAGTACCGAGCTTTTTGTTCCAAAGGTTGGATTATCAGATGGTATGATTCATGAAATGCACAAAAAACATATTGAAAAAAGAAAAAAACTGACGAAATAGCGAATTTTTATTGAAATATATTTGTTTTTATTTTTCATATCAAACAAAATAGTCTTATATTTGTCGCCCGTAAAGAAAAAGTTCTTTACATGTTTTAAAGCGAAAAATGTCACTTAGATATTTTTCAACTTAAACCAATTATAAGCGAGAGTAGCTCAGTTGATAGAGCTCCACCTTGCCAAGGTGGAGGTCGCGGGTTTGAGTCCCGTCTCTCGCTCTCAGTAACAAGGATGCTCGAGTGGTGGAACTGGTAGACACGCAAGACTTAAAATCTTGTGTCCATTAGGACGTGCGGGTTCAAGTCCCGCCTTGAGTACAAAAAAATGCGGAGGTTTTAACACCTCCGCATTTTTTCTTTCCAACAAACAATTTTATTTTCCCTGAAGAATATTAGTGCAGTCCTACCAGTCTAGTTTATTGTTGAATTGCCTTCTAGCGAATCCAAAACCTTCATCGTTTGTGCCAAAAACAGAAATCAAATAGAGCCGACAAATTAAACAATTTACAGGTAATAAGTCTTTTAATGATTTACATCATTTCAACCAATATTTTATGCGCATATAAATTACTATTACTTTCAATTTGATGATATAGATCATTTATCATGATAATTTGAGTACCGACATTTGTTTCATACAAATTAACTGAAGTCGAATTAAACACAATGTTTTATGGCAAGCTTTAAAACTTTTCTAAAAGCGGGTCACCCGCCAACTCTATTTGCCTCATTTCTCTATTTTGATTTTTGCTTTGCCATTTGGGTATTAAATGGCGCAATGGCTCCTTATATCAGCGAGACATTTAATCTATCTGCTGGTGAAAAAGGATTCATGATTTCGATTCCAATTCTGGCAGGGGCAATTATGCGTTTCCCATTGGGGGTATTGGCACAATATATAGGAAGAAAAAATGCAGCTCTTACGGAAATGGGGCTCATTTTTGGGTCCTTAATTTTTGGATTCATGATGGTACCTACCTACAGCAACGTGCTTGCAATGGGTGTGTTTTTAGGAATCGCTGGCGCAAGTTTTGGAGTTGCACTTTCTTTAGGTTCAGGTTGGTTTCCACCGAAATATAAAGGACTTGCTATGGGAATCGCTGGTGCTGGTAACAGCGGAACTGTACTAGCAATGTTATTTGCGCCCCCACTTGCAGAAGCTTATGGATGGCAAGCTGTTTATGGGATTGGTGCACTCTTTATGTTGTTGCCAATTTTGGTAATGATTATCTTTGCAAAAGAACCACCTGATCGTGAAAAACAAACATTAAAAGAACACCTTTCTTGCCTGTTTCAAAAAGATGGCTGGACGTTTAATTTAATTTACATCATCACATTTGGGGGATTTATTGGGCTCTCGAGTTTTCTTCCGACATACTATCACGACAATTTTGGCGTGTCAAAAATTGAAGCGGGTCAGTTGACAATGCTGGCAGCATTAATGGGGAGCGCAGTTCGTGTTGTTGGCGGTTGGGCAGCTGACAGGTGGGGAGGAGTCAATGCGCTTACCGCTGTTTTCGGAATAATTATTTTATGTATGCTCGGGGCGAGTTTACAAATTGGAATCGTCGGTACTACCATTCTATTTATGGTTTGCTTCGCCGCATTGGGCGCAGGCAATGGTGCATTGTTCCAGTTAGTACCGCTCAGATGGCCACTTGCAACAGCCGTTGCCGGAAGTATGATTGGTGAGATTGGTGCTTTAGGGGGAAGTTTTATTCCAAATGCAATGGGAATTTCAAAAGGTTCTACTGGAAGTTTTGCTTGGGGATTTATTTCATTCGCACTTCTTGGAGCAATTGCATTTATCGTGTTGCGGATTGCACAGCGCAAATGGACAAAAGTTTGGATTGAAAAAGGTGGTCGCGCAAAAGTGAAACAGGAAGAAATTGAATTTGAAATTCACACGCATGTTCCAGGTCTCACTGTAGCAACAGCACAAAAAGAAGTTCATGGTTCAAATTACGCTTACCGAACGATCATCTATCCAGTAGGCAATTCGCAGCTAGCTGACAAAGCAAGAGAACAGGCAGCCTATTTATCTAAAACGACAGGCTCACGATTGGTACTACTTTATGTAGATGAAAAATTTCATACAACTGGTGTACTCGCAACCGACTCACCAGAATGGGAAACCGTCAGACAGAATTGGATCAACGAAGGAAAAGAGATGCTGATTTCTGAAGCAAAAAAACTAAAAGAACTTGGGGCAACCAATCTTGAAGTTATTTTTGGACAGGGAGATGTTGCGTCTGAAATTGTTTCACTAGCCAAAGAAAAATCGGCTGAATTAATCATTCTTGCGAGCCACGTGTCATCACCAATCGGAAAACTTCTTATGGGAAGCAGAACGCACAATATTTTCAAAGAATCCCCGTGTCCGATTCTTCGAATTGTTCGATAAATAAATATAAACTAAACACTCAAAAAAAATGGGAACCTGGTTAGAAAAATGGACTCCTGAAGACGATACTTTCTGGAGAAATGAAGGAAGCCGCAGGGCATGGCGTACTTTAACTGTTACAACTTTTGCTCTGATACTTTCTTTTGGAACTTGGTTCATGGTCAGCGCCATCGCGGTTAAACTTCCTGGAATCGGATTCAAGTTTGACAAGGATCAATTATTCTGGTTAACAGCAATGCCCGGTTTGGCGGCGGGACTTCTTAGGATAGTACATACTTTTATTTTACCTATTTATGGATCACGACATGTTATAACAATTGCAACGCTGATTAAACTAATTCCAGTAATTGGTTTAGGACTTGCCGTAATGAACACCACTACTCCATTTTGGGTTTTTATGGTGTTAGCATTTACAGCAGGCTTTGGGGGTGGAGATTTCTCTTCATTCATGCCAAGTACGAGTTTATATTTTCCAAAAAGATTACAAGGAACTGCACTTGGTATTCAAGCGGGGATTGGAAATTTTGGAGTAAGTGTTGCACAATTTATGACACCTGCAATGTTGGGTATTGCTACCTATGGAGCAGCGGAAGTCTTCACAAACAAAGATCCAAAAACACAAGAAGTAATTGGAACTTCTGAAATCTATTTACAAAGTGCTGCATTTTGGTACGCGCCGCTCTTGATTATACTTGCGATTGCCGCCTGGTTTATGATTAAGAGTATTCCAATGAAAACATCAGTCAAAGAACAGATGGATATTTTCAAAGACAAACACACTTGGTTTTGTACCATTACGTATGTGATGACTTTTGGTGGATTCTCAGGACTGGCTGCAATCTTTCCATTATTGATCAAAACAATTTACGGCGATTTTGAGGGAGCACCCGATCCATTAAAGTATGCATTCCTTGGTCCATTGATTGGTGCAAGTAGCCGTGTTTTATTTGGATTTGTTGCCGATAAAATTGGCGGTGCGATTCTTACAACGATTACCGGAATTAGTTTGATTGGTGGTTGTATTGCTATCGTTCAACTCGGCTACTTAACACCAACTTCCGTTGACCAGTTTGATGGCTTCCTTTATTTAATGTTGTTCTTATTCTTTGTCACTGGTATGGGTAACGCTGCAACTTTCAGACAATATCCAATCATCTTCAGTCACAGTCCTCGTCAGGCTGCAGGTGTAATTGGATGGACTGCAGCAGTCGCCGCATTTGGCCCATTTATTTTTGCAGTATCGGTAAGCTCAGTATTAAGTGCAACTGGAAATGCAAATGGATTCTTTTATGCAATTGCCGCGTTCTTTGTAATAGCAACAGCAATAAATTGGTGGTACTATAATAGAAAAGGATGTGAACGTCCGAGCTAAATTCGGGTAACAGACAAGTAAATTTTAATTTAGAACGTAACAAAGAGGAGGATTTAGGTACTCCTCTTTGTTTTTTTTTATAAACAAAATTTGTCAGACTTTTTCTGATGCGCTAACTGATTCTGCAATAATCTCTCCGATAACCCGAAAAAATACCTTTACCTTCCATTCGCTTGTAATTGGATAAAAATGTAACCGGTACAATTGGAATTTGTTTCTTTACAGCAATCCGAAAAGCAGCATCTTTAAACTCATCCAGATGTGGTGCATCTTTTGTGATAGTGCCCTCTGATATCCTATTTTTATGACTGGGATATGGAAAGAATGGTGTTTTACTTTCATCCGAATGTTTTTACAAAAGTCTTACATAATGTTCGATCGACTTATGATTCAAAACACATCCTAATATGCGATATTTAAAATAATTCCCCAGATCCAACTATTTACACCACTTTTAAATTTCGTCCGACATATTCCATTTAAAATAAACTGCGCTATGTGACTTAAATCATACTTTTTAGACCGGGCTACACCGAACTTTGTTTGAATAAATAACACAGATCAATTATGTCAGTCACTTGCACACTCATCTCAGATCAGAAAAAAATAAAAACATACTCATACGACGAATACATGAGCTTAATGGAGAGCTATTCAACGCATGAGGTAACCTCTGGAAATGATCAGAGTCTGGAAAAAATAAATTTCACTAAAATTAATTTAACACGCATGAAACGCTGGAATAAAACCATAGTTTTGGATCCGCAATTAATTATTCTAATCCAAAATTTAAAAGATCCGCAATGTTGGACGGTTATTACAGAAGCATGGTGTGGTGATGGTGCACAAAACATACCGGTGCTCGCTAAAATTGCTGAAGTTTCAGAAGGAAAAATAAACTTTCAGTTGGTGTTTCGTGACGACAACCCACAATTTATGAATCAATATCTTACCAACGGTGGTAAGGCCATTCCAAAATTAATAGCACGTGATACTTCGGAAAAAGATCTCTTTTGCTGGGGACCACGTCCTGAGGCTGCGGTCAGTATTATGCATAACTGGAAAGTGAACCCAATGAACATCACAAAAAGCGAAATTGAAGTTACGCTCCACGCTTGGTATGCTCAAAACAAACAACACGATTTAATGCTCGAAATATTGAACCTGATGGCAGCAAACGTTGCTCCAAAGAATCATTCATAACAAGATGAATTCGTTCAGTACTCTTTATGATACATATCATTTTTCATCCTTTAGATTGATTATAAATTAGCGTTAAATATATACGATATGCTAGACATTGAAAACAAAACTGTTGCTGAGCTGGTAACAGAAAATTATAAAACGGCCGACGTCTTTAAAAAGAACGGGATTGACTTTTGCTGCGGAGGAAAAGTCACAGTTAAAACAATTTGCGAGAAGAAGAATATCGGCTACGAAAAGATTAAACTTGAACTCGAAGCGGTTGAACAGACTAACGACTCGTCACATGACTTCAAATCATGGGACTTGGAAAGACTTGTTGACTACATCATCGACGTCCATCATAATTATGTCACTGAAAACATTCCAATAATCAGTCAGTACGCCGACAAAGTTGCGAAGGTACACGGTGATGCAAATCCTGAAGTCGTTCAGATTAATTATCTATTCAGGATTATCGCTGATGACTTGAATCGCCACATGTCTAAAGAGGAGAATATCCTTTTTCCATATATTAAAAATCTGGCACAGGTGGAAGCAGAAAGAGTCGAATTCGAATTGCCGCATTTTGGTACAGTTCAAAATCCAATCAACATGATGGAAAAAGAGCATGACACTGTTGGCAATTACGGTTTTAAAATTGCGGAATTATCAAACAACTATACTCCGCCAGCGCATGCATGCAATACTTACCGAGTTTTGTTCGCCAAACTAAAAGAGTTTGAAGAAGATTTGCATCAGCATATTCATCTTGAAAACAACATTCTGTTTCCGCGTGCAACTGAGTTAGAAAAAAAGTATTTGTAGAAGTTACTTAGCTTTTAAAACATCCACTGTTAAGAAATTGAGAGTGGATGTTTTTAGTTGTTTTTCAGACAATAGCAAACACAAAATGCTGCATCGTATTATTTTCCAATTAAAAATTTATTCCCAAAAAAAGAAAACATTTTTCGGTCTGTTGTATAAAAATAAAGCTATAAAGGCAATTCGAAACTTGTGTTCCATTTGGATTTATCATTTCGTTGAATCTGAACTTTCAGAAAAGACTTGTCCCCATCGCGAACAATTGAGCGATCAGTCACCCTACCTGAGATTTCGTTTTCATCTGCAATCTCATCTCCAGTTCTAGGTAAAAAAGGATAGAGAATTGTTAACTTTTCATCTTCAGTTTTTACCAAATTAGTAGCGACGTCAAAAATTATCTCTTCAAACTTTTCGCCAATCATTTCATCATTCATTTCTTCTTTGGCGCTATCCTTTAATTTACTTGCCCATTCAAAGAAACGTTCAGTCGCTATACGTCTCAGATCGTTGTGTATATACGTAGGAAAAGGAGTACGAATGTGTTCATAATTTTTAAACCAAAATTGAAATGTTTCTACAACCATCTCACTTCCTTCTACAGTATCAGGATTTAATATTGCGTTCATCTGACTCATATCTCTTTTCTTTAAGCCAAATTTATTGCATCATAA
>JADZFJ010000535.1 GCA_020849935.1 Crocinitomix sp.
CGACAAGATTTATGGTTTGGAAAGCTCCATCAATTTACAGACAAGCGCAGAACCAACAAGACAAAAATTCTTGCCTCATTCGACTTTTTAATTTTCATGAACGAAGCCGAAAATTTCAGAGGCTGTAGCTTTTTAAATATTATCTCAGAGATTTCTGCAGAAAACACGAAAATCCTCACTGTAATACAAAATCATAAGAATGACCTGCGAGATTTTTTTAAACAACTAATAACCGAAGACCAAATAGCCGATCATGTCTATTTATTGTTTGAAAGCGCCATTGTTGAAAGTCAAGTATTCAAAAATCAATGGCCAGTGAATAAATCAAAAACAATAGTAAACCATTTAATAAATTAATATTATGGAACAGAAACAACCGCTTCCGCCGTTTAATTTTGACACGGCATCGCAAAAAGTACAAATGGCAGAGGATGCCTGGAACACTAAAAATCCTGAAAGAGTTTCACTTGCTTATACGATTGATACTGAATGGAGAAATAGAGATCTTTTCATCAACGGACGAGATGAAGTCAAAGAATTTTTAACTAAGAAGTGGGAGAAAGAAGCAGAATACAAACTCAAAAAAGAATTGTGGGCGTATACAGACAATAAAATTGCAGTTCGTTTTGAATATGAGTGGCGTGATCAAAATGGACAATGGTTTCGGTCCTACGGAAACGAGAATTGGGAATTCGATGAAAATGGATTCATGAAAAAGCGTTTTGCAAGCATCAATGACTTGAAAATTAATGAAAATGAAAGACGCATTAGATAAACAACGTCTAACAAAAACAGGATGAAAATGTATTAACGTCTTAATAATAAAAAGAATGAAAAAAAATCAAATCATATTATTTACAGCCTTTATGCTGATCATTGGTTTTGCTTGTCGATTCTCTGATCCATCCTTAAATGATTTTAATAAGCCAAACGCAGGAATGTTTTTGTGGCTTATCTCACCATTTGCTCTAATGCTTATTTTTAGAGCAATAAATAAAGACTGGAAGTCAGATGGACTAAAATTGCAATTCAAGAAAAGTTGGAAGTGGTATCTTTTTTCATTCTTGTTATTTCCAATGGTCATTGGTTTGTTGTTAACGATTGGCAAAATTTTCAAAACTGTCGATTTTACCAATTCATTCGACCTATTGATTGGTGCTGCTATTGCGTCATTTATTCCGATGTTTATCAAAAATATTTTTGAAGAGTTCACATGGCGTGGCTATTTGACACCCCAATTTAATGAAATGGGCTTCAGTCGTTTTAAGAATCATTTAATTGTAGGTGTGATTTGGGCCTTATGGCACATACCAGTTCTAGACTTAATGATTCGCTCTTATTCTCAATTAAGCTTATTAGTTGCATTTCCATTAATGTTTGTAGGAATTATAATCTCAGCTTTTGTATATGGAGAAATTAGGATAAGGAGTTCTACAGTTTGGACGGCTGTTTTATTACATACGGTTGGAAATTGTATCACAAATCCATTAATAAGCCTAAACATCATTAAGTTAATTTCGGGAAAGGAGTACATCGCTTCACCAACGATCGACAATGTGGCGTACATTTTAGTGATGTCAACAGTAGCAATTATTCTGTTCAAGTTAAATTCCAAAGTTAAAAACGCCTAACTTTCTTTGATAGATTTACGAGAGATCGGATTGTCACCATTCTATTCATGGTTTATTCATAATTTTAATAAATAACTATCTAGGAGTAACTGCAAAATAAAATAATTTACTGAATTGTACTCACATAGATTGGATCCAATCAAACTTTCCAGATTTGATTTTAATTAAAAATAATAATCTTGCAAATCAAATATTTTTGATTAAATTTAATTCGACTATTAATTAGGCATCAAAAAACCATCGGTTGTTTTCGAATTAACGTCTTTTTAAAATCACTAATTTAACCAAGTCATTTAGTATGAAAACTAAAAATTTAATACCCATTTTATTAAGCTTTTTGTTTTTAGTCTCGTGCAAAAAAGATCCACTTCCACCTGATCCGTCAACGATCATCATGCCTCCATTAACCCATCAAGGAATTAATTCATTTGGTTGCTATATTGACGGTGAATTGTACGTACCGAATAAAGGTGATTCGTATTGGGATTTGCCGCCTTTAAGCGGAAGTTTTAATGAGATTACAAGAGATTTAGGATTGCAAAGTACAAGGTATATTAATTTTGATACTGGCGAAAGTGATGATATTAAAATAAGAGCTAATATCACAGGAGGCGTGGGTGTCTATAATTTCCGGTATAATGAAGAAAGCGGTTCAGACGGATATACCAATTGGTATGGCGAAAGATGTGATTATTACTATCGAGAATATCCTGGATTTGATTTAGGTAAATTGACCATCACCCATTTAGACGAAACGAAAAATATTATTTCCGGCACGTTTTATATTAACCTAATCAACCAAAACTGCGAAACAGGTGACACCATAATGCACATCACCGATGGCCGTTTTGATATTCGGTATTAAAAGTTAAGTTATGGAAATTCCATGTACAAAGCATAAAATAAAAGTAATCAGTTGGTTGAGTATTCTGATGGTATTATTCTATCCGAACCTACTTAATGGACAACTCAGGAATGCTGCCCAAAAAAATAATATACAAATAGGACAAGAACATTTAACGATTGATGTTGGCTTATTTCATAACAATTCGCATTACACGAGCCTTGGTCCTTGTCTAGGCTTTATATTAGGAGTGGAAAGAAAAAGACACCGATTAATCACTGGGCCAACATTTGGAAAGAATATCTTTTTTATCGAACCTAATGAAGTATATGGTTTGACAGGTTTTATGATGAATTATTCATTCATTATTTTACAACCTGTCAAAAAATTTAGTATGGCGCTTTCGTTTCAGTTTCAATACAATTATCAAAATCGGGTGGTATATTATGAACCACCCTCTGAAACACTTATACTTAGTAGTAAATATCAAGAATCGTTTTTTTATTTCCTCGGATTAGAACCAAAAGTGAATATTATTAAAAATCTCCAGATTTTCGGCGACATGGGCATGGGACTTGAAAGTCGTAAAACTCAGGCTTTTTATCCCTATTATCCTCCAAAGAATAATTTTGACCAAAAATGGTGGTTATCAGAATATGTGATGATTGGAATTGTCTATGGGTTTGCTACAAAAAACAAATTAGCCGAGCAATGATTCTTTACTTAAAATAGACATTGAGTGAAGTTAGTTAATTTAGACACGCTCAAATGTGACACTCGCGCCATCCGAGAAAATCTGCGGCTATCTGCGTAATCTGCGGGAGAAAACAATTTAGCCCAACTTGTTTGTCAAATTAAGCTCTTTTGTTCGTTTAATTCCAATCCTCTAAAAACCAAGGCACGATTGAGAAACTCGCGCCATCCGTATATATTAAACTTTTAAGAAAATCTGCGAATATCTGCGAAATCTGCGGGAGCAAATAATTCAGCCTGAATGGTTTGGCTAATCAAAGACAGTTGATATTTTTAATACTAATCCTCTAAAAACCAAAATCCCCCTCGCCTATTAAAACGAAGGGGATTTTATTAAATCTAACGGTTATTTTTAACCGTTATGAAAAGTTTGTTTTAGTTCACAGAAAATTGCGAAGTTGAAACTTCGTCATTTAATGTCACAACTAATTGATATACACCTTTGTTGAA
>JADZFJ010000536.1 GCA_020849935.1 Crocinitomix sp.
GTACTGGTGCCAATGGTACGTATGCCAAAGTGAATTGGAATGCTAGCGCAAATGGCAATTTTGCATTCGGTCAATCTACTTCAAACTCTAATTCAGAAGCCAGAACCTACGCCGAAGATGTTACTCAAAGGGCTTTAGAAAGAATTGTTCAAAAAACCAGTGTTACTAGAACATCCAAAGTTTTGAGAGAGTTTGAAGAAAACAATAAACATGGATTTGACAATCGTGAAGGAGAAAACCATGTTACAGGAATATATAGATGGGTAGATAAAGTCTATAAAAACCGCATTGTTAATTACGGCAAACGTCTAATGTATGAATTTATGATACCAGAGCCAGCTCGGTTTTATAAAGATGCAATTATAGTGCAAGTGGAAGAAGATGAATCTAATGCTTCTCTTACAGGATCTGGAAATATAATTGTTAAACCAATTCACCCAAAAGACAATGGAATTTCTAATTCAGACTCTATAACTAGAGAAAATTATATTGAAAAGGCAGCATTGTATGGCGTGTCAACTACACCGCCGATGGATGCCGTCATAAATATCTCTAAGCCTTATGGTAAAAGTACAAATAGCAAAGATGAACAACTATACGAATTTCCATCTGGTGGCTTGCAGGTTCCTGAATTTTACCAATGTGTAAAAATTAGTGGTGTTTTATTGGGTAACTACAAGGCGACATTTGGTCATTCTGCATTTCTTAAAATTGCAGCAGGTGGCACTTGGCAAATCACTGGTTTAGAAGGTGAAGGGCCGATAACCTTGGAAGGTGGTGGAACAGTGCCTATAACGATTAATAGTTTAAATTTAACTGGTACAATTGACGTAACTATAAATACTCGGAAAATTAAATCCTTTAATACAACTTTAACAGCTAGATGCGAACTTTTAAATAGTGAGTATGAACGTTGGAAACTTGAGGTTTATCAATCAATCATAAAGCAATATGAAAACTTGCTCCAAGCATACATGGATGCAGAAGCTAAGGCGAAAGCAGAGGTAGATATGGCGAAAGCAGAACAAGAAGAATTGACGGATGAACAAACTACAAGTAATTCGGGTTATAATTCTGCCATTATGATAACAGAATTAAAGAGGCTTTGTATCGAAATGATCACACAGCCATTTGGCATAGATCAAGGAAAAGACTTTTACAAGACTGGACAATGTGATATCCCAAGCTTGAGATTAACAGGCGAATTAGACACATATGCTTCTCATGTAAAGTTTTTCGAACAAGCATTTGATTGGGAATTAATGTCTAGCTTTTTCTACCCTTATTATTGGGCGAAAAAATGCGATTGGAAAACGTTATTTCAAGAAAACGACGGAAATGATCATGTATTTAGATCTTTTTTACAGTCTGGTATGGGTCGAGTTGTGGTACCTGTGCGTGAAGGATTTGAAGATGCAGTTACCTATTTCATGGAAACAGGTGAAATTTGGAATGGGATTGGAATCGCTATTTCAACGGATGACGAGCTCTATTTATCAATTATGGATGAAACGACCTTGATTGAAGGAACTGTTGAAGGTGAAGAATGGGAGACAGTTGTACCATCAACACTAACAATTGTACAAGCCCGATCAGCTTTATTGGATGAAGAAGGTTTACCATGTTGTGAGACCGATGAGGAAGTATTGGCTGCGTTAACAATTAAAGCAGATACTAATACGCTCACGTTGAAAAGTGATACCCCCGTTTAGGCGCGTTTTAGAATAAATTAATTACCTGAGCGCCATAGTTCTTTGGTGCTCAGGTTTAACAATACAATTATGATTGAAAATTATTTTGACAGGATTTCTTATAATTGTCGACCTCATGAAGTGTTCAATAAAGATTGGTCCAGTTATTCACCTCAGGATTTTGCTGATACCTTTTTGCCCTATGCGCATATTTATAGGGGCACAAACTTGCTGATCGTAGATGGAGCACAATTGTTTCAAAATGTAAAACAAAGTCAAAAAAATGTCCTGACATTGACTCAGCCTGACGAAATAACCAAAATTATTGTTTACACTTTTGCCAAGCATTCATTAATATCATCAAAAAAAATTAATGTTAAGCCATCTCCAGAGGAATTATTAACTTTTGTGGAAGTTGATGAAAATAATAAGTTGTACCTAGAATTCAAATTTGGGAGAAACTTTAAAAAGATGATTACAAGTCTGTCTCAATCATTAGACTTTCAAAATTCTTTGGATCAAATAGAAACTAAAACATTTTCAATGTCTCTTGCTGACTTCCAAAAAAAATTTGAAAATGGTGCCGTACATTTCGATCAGATGTCCATGATTCTGGAAACAATAGGCGTTAAACCGATAAAAATATTAAAACAAATTCAGCAAAACCTTTACGCCCAATTATTTAAAAAAGTAGAAGACAATGGCTTTGTTGACTTTGATGAAGTACCTTTTGATGCTGGCCAAACAACAGGTTCATACCCGCACAGTTGGGCTCATGGTGACATAGAAAGGAAGGCGTTGACAGAAGCATTGTATACAGAAGAAGAAGTTTTTCAAGTGTATTATGGTAATTGGCTCAGAGATATGAGTTCAGTAATTGATACAATGGTTGTTGGCTTTATTGCACGTGATGCTAAATTAATAAGAGATAAAGACGTATACAAACCAGTTAACGCAGGAGAAAAGCTTTTTGATCCATTTTGGATTTTAACCCAAAAATGCACAACCCAACTTGTAGGTTATTATACCACACAAACATTTATAAAAATATTAGACGAACCGACATCAGATTTTCAGAAATATTTAGATAAACACTCTAAAAAATTTGGCGCATTCACTATCAATAATCTTGGGCTCTATCGGCCAGAAGAACATATTGATAATCCCAAATACATGAGA
>JADZFJ010000537.1 GCA_020849935.1 Crocinitomix sp.
AGGACAATCGCATTGTGTCCTCCAAATCCAAAAGCATTGCTCATTGCCACATTTACAGGTGTTTCCATCGCAGTATTTTTTACAATTTGCATTTCTTTCGGAATCGCTTCGTCCAAATTTTCGAGGTTGATGGTTGGAGGAATACAATTATGTTGAATGGCCTTAATCGATAAAATCGCTTCAATGGCACCAGCAGCACCTAATAAATGTCCAGTCATTGATTTTGTAGCACTTATTTTAAGGTTTTCAGGAATGTTACCAAATACTTTTTGAATGGCATTTAGTTCGCTAATATCACCAACCGGCGTTGAAGTTGCGTGGCAGTTCAAATAATCTACTTGAGAAGGAAGAAGCTTGGCTTCTTTCAAGGCAATTTCCATTGCTTTTGACGATCCTAAACCTTCTGGATGGGTAGATGTCATGTGATAAGCATCTGCGGTCATGGCAGCACCGACAATCTCGGCGTAAATTTTTGCTCCTCGTTTTTTAGCGTGGTCATAATCTTCGACAATCAATGCGCCTGCTCCTTCGCCCATAATAAATCCATCGCGATCTCGGTCAAATGGTCGTGAGGCACGCTGAGGTTCGTCGTTTCTAGTTGACATGGCTCTCATGGCATTAAAACCTCCAATCGAAGCGGGTGAAATCGGCGACTCTGATCCGCCCGTGACAAAAACTTTTGCTTTTCCAAGGCGGATATAATTAAAAGCATCCATCAACGCCGAGTTGGAGGTAGCACAGGCACTTACCGTATTGTAATTGATTCCCATTAATCCATATTTCAACGAAATCATTCCTGATGCCATGTTGGTGATGATTTTTGGAATAAAAAACGGGTTAAATCGTGGATTTTTATCATTGGCATAAAAATTCTCAAGTTCCGATTCAAACGTGGTCATTCCGCCTTGTCCCGAACCCCAAATTACCCCAGTATCAAAAGGGGACATGGTGGAAAAATCTAATCCACTGTCATTAATTGCTTCGGTAGCAGCATGAATCGCATATTGAGTAAATAAATCTGTTTTACGAATTTCGGCATGATCGAGGTAAAGCGAAGGATCAAAGTCTAAAATTTCGCACGCAAATGTGGTCTTAAATTTTGAGGGATCAAATTTGGTGATTGGTTTTGCACCACTTACCCCATTTTGCGCATTTTCCCAAAACTCAGCTACATTTTTTCCAATGGGTGTAATGGCTCCTAATCCTGTAATTACAACTCTTTTAGTACTCATTTAGTTTTATTTTGATTCGGTTAAAATAGTTTTTGTCTTGCTAAATTTTCACTAATAATCAATAAATTAACCGAATGAATCGTCAGAAAAATGTCGGTTATTATTTTTTTAAAGTACGAAAGATAGCCACTTTAAAAGTGAAATAAAAATTCTTTTTCAAGATTTTATTTAAACTTGTCGAGTTAATTATTCAACCCAATCGCAACTAACGATTTGACAGGGTCAGTTCCAATTCAAGGTATGAATACGAAAATTTGTGAGGTAATTACATTATTTTTTCTAGGATACTTTCAACATTTTCAGCCGTTTGATATCCATGGGCTAACAAGGTAAATTCATGCGATTTTTTAAGTACGAGTGATGGAAATCCTCTAATTCCCATTCGTTGGGAAAGTTGAAAATCTGCCAAAGTTGCTTTTTTGATTTCGGCAGATTCAAAAGTTTGTTTAAACAGTTCGATGTCAAGAGAAAAATCTTTGGCAATTTCCAAATACGTTTCAATTAAATTGGTGTTTTTATTGTGGAGGTAAAACGCAGTTTGAATAGCTTTGAAAAAATCGAACTCTAAACTAGGATTCATTTTTCGGACAGTTACTACCGCGCGAGCAGCAGGTTCGGTGTCATAAATAAAAGTTGGATCTTTCAGGATGTCGAATGCAAATTTCTGGCCTGTTCGATGCTCAATTTCAACCCAATGAGACTTCAAAAAATCGTCCATGTCGATGGCTTTTTCGGTATTGAATGGTCGAAGACCACCATTTATGAGCCTAAATTTTAGTTCGGGGTGATTGTCTTTCAATTTCACCAATTCTGGCACCATTCCATAACACCACGAGCACATAGTATCGCCGATGTAAATGATCGAAATTTCATCACTTTCTATCCAATTTGTCTCCATTACTGATTAATTTTGAACAAAAGTAGTTTAAAATTGTTCTCCATCCTATTAGCAGAAATTATGAAGATTTTTTTAATTGGTTTATCATTTGTAAGCGCAACCTTATTTGGGCAAATTAACGGAACAATTATCGGCAAGGTGATCGATAAAAACACACAAGAGCCTTTACCTTTTGTGAAAGTAGTGGTCGAAGGTAATACGTATTTTACGAGTACAGATCTGGATGGAAATTATCGACTTGAAATTCCGACAGGCACCTACAGTTTGATGGCTTCGTTTGTGGGGTATGAGCCTGCCAAAAAATTCAATATCGTTTTAAACTCGGGGAATGCCCAAATCATCAATTTTGAATTGTCAACTGGCGACAATCAATTGGAAACAGTTGAGGTGGTGTACAACCAAGAAGTGATCGCGAAAACAACGGATATGGTCACCCCATTATCTGTTCAAAAATTGACCACAGAAGAGATTAAATCGAATCCCGGCGGTAATTTTGATGTTTCTAAAGTAATTCAAACCTTACCAGGTGTTGGCGGTTCGGCAGGTGGAGCAGCACGCACTGACATTATTATTAGAGGGGGGGCGCCTAACGAAAACGTTTATTATTTAGATGGAATTGAAATACCTGTGTTGAATCATTTTCAGACACAAGGATCTTCGGGGGGTGCTCAAGGGATTTTGAATGTGTCGTTTATTGAGGATCTGAAATTGAGTTCTTCTGCTTTTGATGCTCGTTATGACAATGCTTTAGCATCTACTTTTGTCATTAAACAACGGCAAGGAAACAATGAAAGTTTTTCTGGAAATTTACGTGCGAGTTTTACAGAAAGTTCACTCACTTTTGAAGGTCCACTCGGCAAATCCAAAAAAACAGATTATTTGGTGTCCGCAAGGGCTTCGTATCTTGATTTTTTGTTTACCTTAATCGATTTGCCAATCCGTCCAAATTTCACGGATTATCAATATAAAATCACCCACCAATTTAACAACAAAACTACCTTAACTGCCATTGGATTAGGAGCAGTGGATCGATTTAGTTTTGCCGAAACTAAAAATTCGACTCCAGAAAGTGAATTTTTTAGAAGGTCTTTGCCTTTTATTACGCAATGGAATTATACGGTAGGATTTTCTTTAAATCGTCGAATTAAGAACGGGTTTTATACCATTGCATTGAGTAGAAATATGTTTGACAATCAATTAGATCAATTTGAAGATGCTCAATATGACAATGAAGCCTTTAGAAACCTTGGGTTAAATTCGCAGGAAATCGAAAATAAATTGCGTTTTGATTATAATAAATTTGTCAAAGGTTGGAAATTTTCTGCTGGTGGGGTAGGGCAATATGTTAAGTATAATACTCAGCTTTATAATCGAGTTTCCAATGCAGTTCTTGATGCAGACGGAAATGTGATTGCACCAGAAGTGGTCATAAATTTTGGAAGTGAAATTGAGTTTTTTAAATATGGCGTATTTGCTCAATTATCACGAAATATTTTGAAAAACCGAGTGTTGGTTTCAACCGGTGTTCGTTCAGACATGAACTCATTTACCGACGAGGGCAACAATCCGCTCAAAACGCTTTCACCTCGCTTGTCATTTGCCTATCATTTAACTGAAAAAATTGATTTGACCGCTTCTATTGGAAGTTATTATAAAATCCCGACGTATACTTCCTTGGGCTACCGAAATGCGACCGATGAATTGGTGAATCAATCGATGAAATACATCCAATCAAGCCATTATGTGTTAGGTGCGCAATATTTGCCAAATCAAGGAATGCGGATTACCGTGGAAGGTTTTTATAAAACGTATTCGAATTATCCAGTTTCTGTGGTAAATGGAAGTTCACTCGCCAACCAAGGTAGTCAATTTGGTGCGATTGGAAATGAGGAGCTTGTGTCCATTGGTTCAGGACAAACTTATGGATTCGAAGTGTTTGTGCAACAAAAATTAGTTAAAAACATCTTTTATGTAGTCAGTTATACCTTTGTACGAAGTTTATATTCAGGATTGGATGGCAAA
>JADZFJ010000538.1 GCA_020849935.1 Crocinitomix sp.
CTACTGGGTTCGAACCAGTGACCCCCTGCTTGTAAGGCAGGTGCTCTGAACCAGCTGAGCTAAGAGCCCCACTATGCTATAAAGTTCTCAACTACCTTTATTGCGGGTGCAAATATAAGTAGCCTTTTTAAGATAACAACACTTTTTTTGAAAAAAAATTAAATTATTTTTTCTAGAAGGTAAAAACTACCACACACCAAGATTAAATCGTTTGTGTTGGCGTTTAATTTAGAGTGATTTAACGCTTCCGTTGCGTTTGAAAATAATTTGAATTGGATTCCGATCATTTCTGCTTCCAATTCAAAATCTACCAACTTTACAGACCGTTTTGAGTCAAATTCAACAAAAGAGAAGGTAGCTTCACGAGGCATCCTTCGCAAAATTTCTTTCCAATCTTTATCACTGGAGGCGCCGTAAATAATAAATAGGTGCGAATAATCAATCGACCGAATTTCGGAAAGTAACGATTCGACTCCTTCTAAATTATGCGCCGCATCGACAATCACTTTTGGGTGATCCGAGATTAATTGCAACCTTCCTTTAAAATTGGTGAGTTTTTTTACATAATTAATCGCTTCTGAAATTTTACCATCATCAAGGCTCCAATAGAACTTCAAAATTTCAATTCCCAGCAGTACCGTGCGAATATTTCGTTGTTGATATTCACCAAGGAGATCCGTTGGTTCAGGTTTCGATGGAAGCGGATCTGTCCGATAAATTGGCGCATCTTGAGTTATAGCATATTTTTCAATTACGTCATAAACAGAGTCACTCACATACCCTACAACAGTTGGTGTTTTAGATTTGATAATACCCGCTTTCTCCCTTGCGATTAATTCAACTGTATCGCCTAAAAAGGCCGTGTGATCTAATCCAATGGAGGTAATTATGGAAAGCTCTGGCGAAATAACATTCGTCGCATCTAAACGTCCTCCTAAACCCGTTTCGATGATAGCGATGTCACAATTTTTCTGTTCAAAGGCGAGGAATGCCATTGCAGTGGTTATTTCAAAAAATGAAGGTTGAATTCGAAGGATGTCCGCTTGATAGGTCTCAACAAACCGAATCACAAAATCCTTACTAATTAATTTCCCATTAATTTTAATCCGCTCGCGAAAATCGGTGATGTGTGGACTCGTAAACAATCCAGTTTTGTAGCCGTTATTTTGAAATATGGCTGAAAAAATATGGCAGACCGAACCTTTTCCGTTCGTGCCTGCCACGTGTATTGTTTTTAATCGTTGA
Organism: Crocinitomix sp.; assembly: GCA_020849935.1. Taxonomy (GTDB): domain Bacteria; phylum Bacteroidota; class Bacteroidia; order Flavobacteriales_D; family Crocinitomicaceae; genus Crocinitomix. The sequence goes on from JADZFJ010000538.1 coordinate 1,246, forward strand.
TGGGGATTCCCTAATACTTCTAATAATGCATTTATGCGCTCAAATCCCGGCTTATACGCGTCGCCACCTTGATGTTGGTAATTAGGAATTTGAAGAAAAAGCCAATCAACGACTTCTTTATACTTCATCTACGATTTAGTAAAAGAGAATATTTGATAACCTACGTGTTCGACAGAAGCACCAGGTTTTTTATCATATTTCGTTGTCTTTGCCGCTTTTCGAGCTAAATCAATTAAGTAATTGCTTGCAGAAGTTGATTTAGATTCTTTGTACCTTGTATTGACAACATTACCATTCGCATCAATCCAAATATCTAAAGCAATTGTTCCTTCTTCTTGGGCATTTGAGTTGAATGGCGGTTTATATGTGACTTTACGGTTTAGATTAGTAGTGCCATTTCCAGGTGTATTACCATCACCATTGCCTCCTACACCACTTCCATTTCCAAAGCCATCTCCATTCCCATTTCCGTTACCGCCGCCACCACCCGGAAAGGTAAAGGTATTATCAGGTTTCGGCTCGTTGTTAGAATTGTTAGTGTTTGAGGTACCATTTCCTTTAGGAACTGGCACACTTTCCTCGTTTTGTGTGATTACATTTCTTGGAGAATCTTCTACATTTTGATTATTTGTAGGAGCTGCTTCTTCGTTATTGTTCACACTACCACCAGCAGGCTGGGAACCCATTTCCACTTCAATATCTGGTAACTCAATTTCAATAATTTTGTCTTGTAAAGGTGGATTCGGTTGTTCCAAACTAACCAATAAAAAAAACAAAATCATTAACATTACGAACACCATGGATGCATACAATGCTTTACGGTGATCTTCATCTCTTAATACTCCTAAAATCTTCATACTCCTTCTCCTTTTTTTAATTATTATTATTCAAACACTAAAATTGGCTTCCATTCTTTTTCTTTGGCCAATGCTATTAATCTAAAAACGTACTGATAATCTGCGTCTTTATCTCCTGAGATCTTTATTTTATCATTGTCTGACAATTCCCCATCCATTTTTGAAATGATGATTGGTTCAATTTCTTCGAATGTGTACAATACCTCTGTAGCATCTGATAACATGTACATATTATCGGCAGTAACACCTACATTAAGTACTGGTTTAGTTGGTTCAGACACCGTTGTCCCACTCGGCAAGTCAACAGGAATTCCTGGTTCAGACATTGTACTCATGATGATAAAAAAGATCAGCATAAGGAAAATAAGATCCGTCATGGAGGACATTTCTCCTTGTACGATTACTTTATTTCTTCTTCCTAAATTCATCTTACTAGCTATTACAACTATTTACCAGGTTCGTTCAATAAATCTAAAAACTCGATTGAAGCACCTTCCATGGTGTGAATAACTTTGTCCACTTTTGCAACCAAATAATTGTAACATAAGTGAGCAATAATCCCTACAATCAAACCTGCAACAGTTGTCACCATCGCCTCCATGATTCCTCCGGAAATTGTTGAAATTTCTAAAGATGTTTCTGATTTTAAGGCAAAAAAGGTTTTAACCATCCCCAGCGTGGTTCCCAAGAAACCAATCATAGGAGAAACCCCAGCAGCTGTTGCCAACAAGGTCAATCTTTTCTCTAATTGATAAACTTCTAATTTACCAACGTTTTCAATCGAACTTACGATATCTCTCATTGGTTTCCCAATTCTAGAAATCCCTTTTTCAACCATTCGCGCTGCCGGATTATTGGTGCGTGCACATAGTTCTCGTGCCATTTCGACCTTACCTTCCAAAAGGTAGTCTTTTACTTTCACCATAAAATCCTTTTCATCTTTGAGCGCTTTATTGATTGAAAGTAAACGCTCCACGAATACATATATGGTTAAAATTGAGAGAATAAACAACGGAATCATTGTCCATCCACCATCCATGACTAATTCAAAAACCGGAATTTCTTCGGTTAATTTATCTACACCAGCGGCAGTTTGTGCAGTGTTTGTTGCATTAAGATCTGTTGCTTGAAGTAATATAGCTAAAGCGCTCATTTTATTTGAATTTAATTATTAAACGAATATTCTATTTTTTTGTTACAAATTGCCATACATTAGGTAATAGGTTACCACTCCACCACCATACCCTAACAGGGCATAACCACTGACACGTTTCACATACCAGAGAAAATCAATTTTTTCTAATCCCATTACCGCTACCCCAGCAGCCGAACCGATAATTAAGATACTTCCCCCTGTTCCAGCGCAATACGCTAACAATTGCCAAAACATCCCATTTGCTTCAAAAACTCCTGTTGAAACTGGATACATTCCTTGCGCCGCAGCTACGAGAGGTACATTATCAATGATGGCAGATAAGACACCTATTGAAATATTAATCGAATAAATATTTTGGTTAAGCGCTGAGTCTAAGATTTTGGCAGCTTGTGCTAAATGACCAACTTCTTGTAAGGCAGCTACCGCCATTAAAATTCCTAAAAAGAATAAAACGCTAGAGGTGTCAATTTTTCGTAGAACAGAAACAATCGTTAACCCCTTTTTGTCTTTCATTTGTTTTTTAGAATGAATTAATTCAGTCACCACCCAAACAATTCCTAAACTCATCATCATTCCCATAAAAGGAGGTAAATGGGTCACACTTTTAAACACAGGTACAAAAAGTAATCCTGCTAATCCCAAGATAAAAACGACATTTTTTTCTTTATTCGATGCTCGAGAAGTTTCATCGTTGAGTTCAGTTCCACTTGGGCGATTAACATTCCCTCGCATGAATATTGTTGCTGCAATCAACGGCAAAACAAGACACATCAAGGAAGGTACAAAGAGGTGCCCCATCAAATAACCCGAATCCGGTAACTGCCCATTGTTCCATAGCATGGTGGTAGTTACATCACCTATTGGCGACCAAGCTCCCCCAGAATTAGCTGCAATAATAATGAATCCACCAAAAATCCAACGGGTCTGCTTATCATCAACTAGTTTTCTTAAGACAGAAATCATTACAATAGCTGTCGTCAAGTTGTCCAATGCTGCTGACATAAAAAAGGTAAGGATAGAAACTACCCATAATAATTTTACCTTATTTAATGTCGAAATTCGGCGCGTAATCACACTAAATCCATCATGCCCGTCAATTACCTCCACAATTGCCATGGCGCCTAAAAGGAAAAATAAAATCCCCGCAATGTCAAATATATGATGTGTTAATCCGTGCTCAATATAATGATGAACTGTCTCAGAAGTAGATGTCTCGTGCATTTCTGCCGAGGTTACTTGCGCACTGTCGTTATGGTGAATACTTTTATTTAGAACTTCCTCTTTTAAATAGTTGGCAAATGGTTTATTTTCCTCATTGATCTTCGGATCAACGGCCAATTGTTCGATGGTTTTATTTTCATCAGCTTTAAGAAAATCTGATGGCCAAACGGCATATAATCCCCAACAAATCATCCCAATCAATAAAGCAGAAGCTGCCTTATCAAATTTTACTTGATGCTCGAATACAATCGCAAGGTAACCTACGATAAAAACGATGATCATGATTGCTCCTACTCCCACAATTTATGATATTAATTTATTTAATGCAATTTCAAAAGAGGTTTTCGCCACTTTTGTCTTACTTTGACTTTTTGAATAAGACGCTTTTAATGCATCATTTATTGTCTTAGAGGTGTCTTCAAAAATTCCCTCATCTGTTATTCCATGAAGATCAGAGCTCATCAAGTAGGCAAACACACGTGCCATTCCACAATTTGAAATAAAATCGGGAATCACAGTAATTTGGTTATCAGCATAATCTGCAATTGGTCCAAAGAAAATCTCTTTGTCTGCAAAAGGAACATTTGCACCTGAAGAAATTATTTTCACGCCTGCTTTTATCATTCGATCCACTTGATCTTGTGTGATCATTCGTGAACCAGCGCATGGAATGAATATATCGGCTTGTATGTCCCAAATTTGCGCATTAATATCTTCATAAGACATTAAATTTGGCGCATTGAGTTGATTGCCATTTTTGTTTAAAAATAGTTCGCGAATTTCACTGAGTGAAAATCCTTCCGCCTTCATCAAACCGCCAACTCGATCAATAATACCAACAATCTTTGCTCCATGTTGCGCGAGATAATAGGCTCCTGCTGAACCTACATTTCCCCATCCTTGAACGATTACTTTTTTGTCTTTCAACGACTCATTCCAAAGATTATAAAAATGAAAAATAGATTCACTTACACCATAACCGGTAATCATGTCGGCAATTACATATTTCCGTTGAACATTTGGAGAATATTGCTCATCTTCAATTACCTTCAAGACACCTTGACGCAATTGACCAATTCGATTTATTTTTTGTGCTTCTCTTGGTTGAAAATGTCCATTAAAAACTCCTTCTTGCGGATGCCAAACACCACAATCTTCAGTAAATGGGATCACTTCATGAATTTCATCCACATTTAAATCACCCCCTGTTCCGTAGTAGTGTTTTAATAAAGGTGTAACCGCTGCATACCAACGACGTAAAACACCTTCTTTTCGTGGGTCTTGAGGATCAAAATTAATCCCCGATTTTGCGCCGCCAATTTGAGGTCCCGCAACGGTAAATTTCACTTCCATGGTCTTAGCCAATGATTCAACTTCACGTTTATCAAGACCAATTCTCATTCTAGTACCGCCTCCTGCTGCACCTCCTCTTAAGGAATTTATCACCACCCAACCTTCTGCTTCTGTCTCTGCATCTTTCCATTCAAAAACGATTTCAGGTCGTTTATTCTCAAACTTCTTCAATAATTCAATCATTCAAATTCCTATTTTAGACATGCAAAATTAAGAAAGATTTTCGATTGAAAATTTGAATTAAATAAAGTTTTGAACCATCTATTGGTAACAACGAGTCCCGCCTATTGAATCCCTTTCAGCGCCTGTAACTGACTTTAAAATATTAATTTCTTCACGTAAATTTAACAGTCCCAAAAAGGCAAAAATTAAGGCTTCTTTTGAGGCAATAATTTGGGGCTTTGGAAGGACAATTTCTGCCGTTGTTTTTTCTTGGATTAATTGAATCAGAAATCCATTAAATGCGCCACCTCCAGTTGTTAAAACATTTTTGATTTGGTAAAAATTAAGCACTTTAGCAATTTGAACCGCTTCATGTTCGACAATTGTCCTCAAAACATCCTTAACAGGATGATTTATTAAAAACGCATCAATAATCGGGTAAAAATGTTGGTTTAACCATTCAATTCCTAATGATTTCGGAAAAGTTTTAGAATAATAGGCTAAACCATTGAGTTCGTTCAATAATTCAATCAGAATTTTTCCTGATCTAGCCATGTCTCCATTTTTATCAAAATCAACTTGGAAATGGTGAGACATCAATTTATTTAAGGGTAGGTTGCAGGGACAAATATCGAACGCTACACGTTGGTTGTGATGCCTAAAACTAATATTTGAAATTCCTCCAAGATTCAGGCAGGCTTCGTATTGTCCAAAAAGTAATTCATCGCCAATTGGAACTAAGGGTGCTCCTTGTCCGCCTAACTTGACATCCCCAATTCGAAAGTCATTTACCACCAACAACCCGGTTGTTTTCGCCAATACATTACCATCACCAATTTGAACGGTGATTCCCTTTTCAGGTTGGTGAAAAATCGTGTGCCCATGCGAAGACACCAAGGAAACAGTTTTGTTTTGCAAGGATTCTTTTCGAAATTGATTCACTTCTTCCCCTAAAAATTGGCCATAGGCTTCGTGCAATTTTTTCAAATCCAACTCATCAAGGAAGAATGCCTTTTTTAGCAGATTTTTCCACTCGTCTGTATAAGCCACTTCTTTTGTGATAATTTCATGGATAATCCATTGTGAATTAACTTTTTCAAAGACAGCATAACACAGGTCTAATCCATCCAACGAAGTGCCTGACATGAGTCCAATCACCCCTACCTCCTTCATTCTTTTAAATCCCATTAATGTATTCCTAAAATATTACTAAATTTGTCCCCATCTGAACTTTTTGAGTTCAGAAATGTTAGACAAGATAACTATTTATTTCAAAGCTAAGTTGATGGATTTTAAATTTACAGAAGAACAAATAGCAGTGAGAGATGCTGCAAGAGATTTCGCACAAAACGTGCTAAAATCTGGCGTTATTGAAAGAGACATTCACGCGAAATTTCCAGTCGAAGAAGCAAAGCAACTTGGTGAACTTGGCTTTTTAGGGATGATGGTTGATCCAAAATACGGCGGTGGCGGTATGGATGCCGTTTCATACGTTTTGGCGATGGAAGAAATTTCTAAAGTAGATGCTTCAATGGCAGTTTGCATGTCTGTGTGCAACTCATTGGTGTGTTGGGGATTAGAAACATTTGGGACAGAAGAACAAAAACAAAAGTATTTAGCTCCAATTGCTCGTGGAGAAAAAATTGGGGCATTCTGTTTATCAGAACCAGAGGCTGGATCGGATGCAACTTCTCAACAAACTAGTGCGATTGATAAAGGTGATCACTATTTGTTAAACGGAACAAAAAACTGGATTACCAACGGAAGTTCTGCTTCTATTTATTTAGTAATTGCTCAAACTGATCGTGAAAAAGGACATCGTGGAATTAATGCCTTAATTATTGAAAGAGGAATGGAAGGATTTGTGGTTGGTGCGAAAGAAGATAAAATGGGAATTCGCGGATCAGACACACATACATTGATTTTTAACGATGTAAAAGTTCCAAAAGAAAATAGAATTGGCGAGGATGGATTCGGATTTAAATTTGCTATGCAAACCTTAGGAGGCGGAAGAATTGGTATCGCTTCGCAAGCCCTTGGAATTGCTTCAGGTGCTTTTGATTTGGCTGTTGCTTATTCGAAAGAACGTAAAACGTTTGGTAAAGAAATCAATAAACACCAAGCGATTGCCTTCAAATTGGCGGATATGGCGACACAAGTTCATGCAGCTCGTTTAATGTGTTTGAATGCCGCTTCTTTGAAAGATCAAGGGGAAGATTACACAGAAGCTGCGGCGATGGCGAAATTATATGCTTCAGAAATTGCTCAATTTGTCACCACCGAAGCCGTTCAAATTCACGGTGGATACGGATATGTTCGTGAATACCATGTTGAACGAATGATGAGAGATGCTAAAATCACGCAAATTTATGAAGGTACTTCAGAGATTCAAAAAATTGTGATTTCAAGAAGCGTTTTAGCCGACTAATTGAATACAGAATTAATAGAATCAGGTAATTTCAAGTAAGTTACCTGATTTTTTTTGTCCTAAATTATCGTTTGATGCTTACAGATAAGGAATCACTTCTTCTAACCGAATCCCTCTCGAACCTTTGAGCAGTACGATAGAATCATCAATAAAAGAAAGATCAAATTGATCAACGAATGATTTCCAATCCTTGTAGGTTGGAAAAGTTGATTCAATTTTTGAGAACTCTTCCCCAACCAAAAATGCGTTTAATTGATTTTCAGCTAAAAACCGAACGATTTTTGAATGCTCTTCGTTCGAAATAGGCCCTAATTCACGCATATCTCCCAAAATTGCTAATTTATTTGGACCTTCTACTTGAATAAAACTCTCCAACGCTGCCTTCATACTCGTCGCATTCGCATTGTAACAATCAACAATTAGGGTATTTCGTTGCGTTTTTGTTACCTGTGATCGATTATTGGTAGGGAGATAATTTGCGATGGCTTCATTCATTTTGTCTTTATCGACATCAAAATAAACACCAAGTGCAAGCGCCAATAAAAAATTGGTAAAATTATAGGTGCCAACTAATTTAGACTGAATCTCATCCGATTGATAATCGTTACTTTGCCATTTAAATCGAATGAATGGGGATTGTCCAGTCACTTGTCCATAGACAATTCCATTTTCACCATTATACGTGATTGCTTCCACCGAACTCGGCAAAATTCCTTTTAAGGTTTCATCCACCGCATTCACAAAAATTTTACCACCAGATTTTGCGATAAAATCATACATCTCCCCTTTTGTCTTTACAACACCTGCCAACGAGCCAAAACCTTCGATATGTGCCGCCCCAATATTGGTAATTATGCCAATGGTAGGCTCGGCAATCTCAGCAAGTTCTTTGATATCACCTGGTTTATTTGCTCCCATTTCTATGATGGCTACTTCGTGGGACGCATTTAATTCCAAGAGGGTAAAAGGTACACCTAAATGATTATTTAAATTGCCCTTCGTAACTAACACATTATACTTACAATTTAAGACCGCCCCTGCTAATTCTTTCGTGGTGGTTTTTCCATTACTCCCTGTAATACCAATGACAGGGATGTTAAATTGTCTTCGATGAAATCTCGCTAAATCTTGGAGGGTCAGTAAG
>JADZFJ010000539.1 GCA_020849935.1 Crocinitomix sp.
TAAATTGAGCGCAAAAACGAATGGGTTCAAAACGATTGCCATTAGTTTTAAATTAACTTTAACAGGACCAGAAATACCTGATCCCATCACTGAATATGGTAAAGCGTATATGAGTGGTGAAAAATATAAGGTTGAATTAAAAGACCAAGATATTTATTGTGATGGTGTGACCTTGACAACGCATTTGAAAAAAGATAAAGAGTGTTATACTTCTGCGGTAGAGGATGCTAAATCTGATGGTGTGGTTTCTCCAAGTGAAATGTTAACTATTTGGGAAGATGGGTATAAATATCAATATATAGAGGAGTTAATGGTGGATGGACGTGCAGTACATCATATCAACCTTTACCCAAAAGATGCGGCTAAAAGTAAATTTACCGCGATTATCTTAAAAATTGACAAAGATAAAAATGAGATTATCTCTGTTTTGGTGAAAGGAAAAGATGGCAACAACATGAAATATGTGTTGACGAAATTCGAAAAAGACATCGCGATTCCTGCAAGTACGTTTGTTTTCGACCGTGCTAAAAATCCAGATGTTACTTGTTACGAAGAGTAATTTTTATCAAAAAAAATATAGTTAAAAGGTGTTCTTAGGGACACCTTTTTTTGTTTTAATCTCTTGCTGCTATTGAAAATTATAGAAGGCGATACATATCGCTTGGTTTGTAGTTGGGCGGAGGATGGATATCCTCCGCAGCGAAAATTAGGTAGGATTGAAAATTTTAGAGGGCGATACATATCGCTTGGTTTGTGGTAGGGCGGAGGATGGATATCTTCCGCAGCGAGTTCGCAGCGAAAGCGAGAAGCACTTGTTTTTAATCTTGATGGATTTTGCCTGGATTTAGGATTCCTTGGGGGTCGAAAAGGTTTTTGATGCCTTTCATGACTTGGAGTTCGATGGATGAAAAGGGAATGTCCATGTATGATTTTTGAACATAACCGATTCCATGTTCACCTGAAATGGTGCCTCCCAAACTTACGGTTAATTCAAAAATTTCGCGGATGGCGATTGGTAATTGATTGTTCCAATTCTCGTCAGACAAATCGGCTTTGATGATATTGACATGGAGATTACCATCGCCAGCATGTCCATAACAAACCGAATGAAAACCATACTTTTTACCGATTTCTTTGACTCCTTTTAGAAGTTTTGGTAATTCGTAACGAGGAACCACCGTGTCTTCTTCTTTATAAATGGATTGTGACTTTACCGCCTCTCCCACTTTTCTTCTCAAATTCCACAATTTATCTTTTTGGGCTTGGTCTTCGGCAAATAAGACTTCTAATGCGCCAAATTTTTCGACGATTGTCATAATTTGTTCGCACTCATTCATTAAAATATCTTCGTTGTTTCCATCTACTTCGACTAATAAATGGGCTTGAACATTGTCCTCTATTATAATCGATTGATCGTTAATAAATTTCGCTGTCCAAATTAAGGCGTCTCGTTCCATAAACTCCAAGCCGCTTGGAGTAATTCCTTCCATAAACAATGCAGCGACTGCTTCGCAAGCCTTTTCAGCACTTGAAAAAGGAATCAACATTAACTTATTCCACTTTGGTAATGGGATCAATTTTAGCACTGCCTTCGTTATAATGCCAAGTGTGCCTTCGGATCCGACAATTAGTTGTGTTAAATTATAACCCGTTGCATTTTTTAGTACATTGGCGCCTGTCCAAATAATGTCGCCATTGGCCAAAACCACTTCTAAATTTAGGACATATTCGTTGGTGACCCCATATTTCACCGCTTTTGGACCGCCCGAATTTTCGGCGAGGTTTCCGCCAATAAAACAAGAACCTTTGCTGGCTGGATCTGGTGGGTAAAATAATCCAACTTTGGCAACTTCTTCTTGCAATACTTGGGTAATTACTCCAGGCTCGACGGTTAATTGGCTGTTTTTTTCATCAATAAAAATGATTCGATTAAATCGTTCCATGGAAAGGGCGATTCCACCAAATAATGGCAATGCTCCCCCACTCAACCCTGTTCTTGCTCCTTGTGGGGTAACTGGAATTTTATTTTGATGGCAATGTGCCAAAATCTGTGCTACCTCTTTGGTATTGTTTGGTTTAATGACTACTTCAGGAGTAAAAACCAAATCTTCGGTTTCATCATGTCCGTATTTTTCAAGGGATGCTTGATCGACCAAAACGGCTGTTTCTCCAACAATTTTTTTGAAAACTTCAAGATCGTTGGGGGTGATTTTGTGGTAATTGGCTGCCATTTTAGCTATTTATTCAAATTGACCTTAAAGGTGCTTAAATTCTAGCAACGGCGTCTTCGACTTTGTTTGAAATTGCTAAGACTTTGTCTAATTGTGAAATTTCGATGAGTTTTTTAACATTTGGTTGAAGACCAGCCAACACCAAAATTCCACCCGAATCTTTACACAAACGATTGCCAATTAAAATGGCACTTAAACCAGAAGAATCGCAGTATTTTGCTTTTGAAAAATCGAGGATGATGTTGTTTTCAGTGTTTTTATTTAACAACAAAAAGATGGCTTTTAATTCGGGTGAAACGCTTGCATCCAATTTTTCAACAAGTACTTTAACCAATGTATATCTTTCTTTATTTTGTTGTTCAAAATTCATATTTCGATTATTTCTATATGTGGTTTGTGCTGGATGAAATGAAATTTGCAAGATCATACCATCCACTTCTGCCTTTGCTCCTTGAATTCAAATTTATACTTTTTTTTAGA
>JADZFJ010000540.1 GCA_020849935.1 Crocinitomix sp.
AACTTGGATTTTTATCCAAAAAATCTTGCCCAAAATCCGTAGCCAGTTTTAGTTGAATTGAATCAAAATCTTCTTGCGTCTTTAACTGAAAAATTGGATTCTCTGAAGTTGAGTTTAAAAGAGTTTTTATTTGCTTGCAATTCTTCCATTGATCAAGGTGTTGGATTTGTTTCGTAAATCCAATTAAACTGATTCCATTTATGAGAAGTATTATCAGAAATTTTTTCATGATTTAAAAATAGCTACTCTTTTATTTACTTAAAACCAAAATAAACGGATTTTATTATGCATGAATTGATTAAACCTTTGATCGCTTCGCTTTAACCAAGGCTAAAACCAAAGCGATCAAAAATAAAAACTGAGCAAAGACACCAATACAAATTAGGATGGTGAGCCAATAATTGTAGTCAGGTACATTTGAAGTTTTTGTGAATCCTTCGTAAACGCTGTAATCAGAATAAATTCGTGGTTTTGTTTCTCGAACGGAGTACCAATTAACCACCAAAATAGCAATAATGGAAAGGGTGGTAATTATTAAATGAAACCAGGTTAATAAAACATTGAATGAGCGGTTTAAATTTTTAAAAATCCAAACAATTCCTGCAAACAGGAAATAACTGCCTCCCAATAAAAGAAAGATTTGTTGCGAACTAAAAATAAAATAAGTATCGTGTACGGCAATTTGAACAGAATTGATGCCACTAAAACTTATGACAATTAGCATGAAACCGATTAATAAATACAGAAAGACGAGGTAGTTATTTTTAATCATTGAATTTATTTTGGAGGTTTTGATGGAAGGTTTTTTACCAACCGATACATTCAATTATGATTAATAATTTTTTTCGATGTACTCACAAAATTCTCTTTTGGAAAAGCCTAAATGTTTTAATATTTGCTTTAAAATAAATTCAGGAACGGGAGTGATGTGACTTTGAACAATTATTGGCCTCGGTAAATCTTTCCTTGTCCATTTCTCATGACCACCAGTATGTTTGGTGCATTTTAAGCCATTGTGTTCTAAAAACCACTTCAATGTTTTTAGCGGAATATTACTTAATTTGTAATTATTCATGATTTAAACAGCAAAGGCCAATTCTCTATCTTTTTTGGAAAATTCTTGATTAGAAAGAATTTTAGTTAATTCATCATTTGATTTAAGTAATTCTGTCCAACTTGGTGCGATAATTTTTTTTGGATTCTTAGTTGAACCCTTTTTTAACACCCATCCTAATCCTTTTAAAACCTGATGAAGCGTTTTTTTGTTCGTAATATAATCTAAAAATTCTCCAAGTGCCAAATTGAAAGAATTCATCGCTTCGTCCTCTGTCTTTCCATAACCAGAAACTTCAAGATGCGGTGTATAGACAATGTAATTATCTTTTTCTTTGAATGAAAACATTGCAATCTTTACATAAAGATTGCTTTCAGCATTTACAAAATCAGCTTCAAGATCAAATTTCTTTTTCATATTAATCTCAGATTGGAATTCAAAAATTATTAATCCCCAAAGCGAAGTTAGCTTATTTTTGACTTATTGTCAAGATCAGTGTTTAATTTGCCGCGTTTTTAAGTTGCACTCACGCCTAAACTAATGAGCGATTTGAACGTGTTCTACTTAAAACTTATTCGCATTCACCTGAGCAACCCATTTTGTTTCTTGTTCCGTTAAGTCGTTTTCGGTTGAAACGTAGGACGGAATGGGATTGTACCATTTTTGTTTTTCGTAATAGGCTTGAATTTCGGGTGTTTTGAAAACAAATCCACGACGGGCGTAGGGAAGGTTTCGCAGTATTTTAAAAGAAAGTTCATCCGCCGATTTAACAAGTTCGGAGACAGCATCCAAATTATAAGGCAATTGGTGTTTTGTGGCATCAAATGCGGTGACATCCATTAAATTATAATCTCGAATTGCATACAGGTTGAGTTCGCCAGTTGGATGGAAATTTTTTTGTGAAAAGATAATTGGGCCATAATGGGTAAAAAAATGGGCAGAATGCGGATATAAATCATAACTCGGTTGATCATCTTTTGCCGTATTGATGACTTTTCCGTTCATTAACCATTCAGCAGGTTGGTTGAAAAAATTTTTTTCGATTAAAAAATCTTGAAAATCGCCCATGTCAATGATTAAGGTAAAATCATCGATGCCATTATTTGCCCAACGATTGGCTGCGGTGAGGATGTAATTAAATGCATAATATTCCATGACCGAACCTGACAATAAAAAATTATAGGTGTGCTGAATGCTGTTTAAGCCTTTTTTGAAAAGTGCATTAAAGTGATAGACATAATAAAAACTGGCGAAATCACTGTCCGAAAACTCTTTTAAAATTTCTTGTTCGGTGGCTGCTTGGATTTGACCTGAGGTGTAATAATTAGAATCTAAAACAATGGATGGGGTATGTATTAACGGAATTCCATTCATGGTTACGGTAAAATTATTCATGTAAGGATGTTGCCCGTTTTTTGGGCGCCAATCGGCATCGCCAGCGGGTGATGCCGCTTCAAAACCAACCAATAAATTTTTTTCGGCAGATGGATTGTCAAAAAGATATGAAACAGTGACTTGCACATGATTGGCATTGATCCGTTTGACCAAAAGGATTTCTTTTTTAATGGAAATATCCGTTTCTTGAATTGGGATTAATTGGTTGCCAGACAAATAATAGGCGCCATCGTTTGCAATTGCCAAAATAACGCTGCATATAACTAATGAAGTAAGTAGAATTTTCATACTAATTATTTAAAGTGGTAAGGTTATGAAAAAAATTGAATAATTCAATTTTTTTCATTTTCAATCAGTAAAACTAAATTTCTAATCGATAAATGCCGTATATTTAACGTATGAAAACAAGACGCGTAGGCCCTTTAGAATACTCAACTATTCGCTTTTTTATGGTACTCAATATTTGGTGGATTGGCGTGCGTTTGTATAAAAGTCCAATTGTAGCTTTTCAAGTTGTTCGTACTTTAATTAAGAATTTCGAACAAATGATCGGCGAGAAAAAATTTGTTCGTGCATTTAAAACCAACCGTAAATACAACTGGGATATGTTTAATCCAGCCTGGCCATCTCAAGGATTTAATGCATTTTTTAAAGCTCACTTAATGGAAGTTAAATCCACAAAAGGTAATCAACAGATTTTAAGGAGGTTGCTCGTTGCTATAACCAAACGTTGTCCGCTTGCATGCGAGCATTGTAGTGAAGCAGAAACACTTTACAAAAATGATGTACTATCTTTCGCAGATTTTAAAAACTTAATAGATCCGTTTGTTGAAAAGGGAGTTGGACAAATTGTTTATTCAGGTGGA
>JADZFJ010000541.1 GCA_020849935.1 Crocinitomix sp.
AAATCGGCCAAAACGATGTCAATACCGCTTCGTTAAAATAGAATAAATCAATCAACACGTAAGCAAAGGAAGTAATCACCCATAAAAACGAAAGCCGATTCCACTCAAATTGACACTTTTTAAGCTGAATGATGATGTATTGAATCAGTTTAAAATACGTATAAAAACTAGCCCCAATAATCGTAATACTCACAAAGCTGTAGATGTCTAAATCAAATAAATGTTCTAAATCAAAATTAATTTTAGAGTTATTTACCAACGATTTTACAATCTCATTAATTTGAAAGGCCACGTAAAAACTAGCCAAAAATAAAGGAAGGACAAAAAGCATCAATTTTGTCTTCAAATTGTCCTTTTCAAACCAATTTCGGGTTCTTTTTAATAAAAAATGCACCAAAAAGTAGAAAATCGTCACATTTATAATCAAATCACCTAACGAAGGGGCAAGTTCTGACGAGGCAAATAATTCAGGATTAAATAATTCAAATTTTCTAAAAATCCATAAATCTCCCTTTTTTAACCAGAGATAACGCAGTACCACAACCCCAGCAGGAATGATAATTAAGAGAACCGGGCGCCGCAACAATAATTTCTGAAGGGCATTAATCAATAATTGTAAAAGAATCAAAATCCCGAGCAAATAACAGGAAAAAATAACCAATTCTAACCAGTGATTTTTTTCCGCCTCCACCTGGGGTAAAATTGAAAAAATGACCTTTCCTTCGGCATTGTGAACGGGATAACCCTTGGCCTCGAACGTAATTTCACCCTTTAAATGCGGCACAATTTCATCCGAAAAATTATTAACTAAATCCTCGTTTTCGTAATTGTATTGATTTTTTACCAAACAGGCACCCACAAAAAGCCGCTCTTCATCGCGCAAGGTTTTGAGCATGTACCAACCGTTTTCCAACAATAAAACCTCGTGTCGCTCCCAATACGAATCACTCGGAAAAGGCAGGGTTATTCGGTTACTCGACCATAAATCGAGGGTGTCATCATTAAAAGAAAAAAATGCAAACCCAGTTTCTTTCTCAAAATCTTCGGCGTAGGTAAACCGTTCGTCCTCAGTTTTTAAGTCTTTATATCCGTTAGCAAAATAGGTAAGTTCCGTCGATAAGTCCGCCGATTTTTCTTGAAAAGCTGTTTCAAAATCTAAGATTCCCCCCTTTTCAATATTCCGATACAATTGAAAATGGTAGAGGTACGAGCCTAAAATCCAGAACGCGAAGCCAATCGCAGCCGCCCAAATAAATTGACTCTTTTTTTGTATCCTCATCCTAGTTAGCTCACAAAAATGATACCGTTATTCACGCGACAAATCAAGTTTCTCATGAATCTTAGCCAGTAAGATATGAATATTATCATCAAACGCCTCATTATTTGTGATAATCAAGTCAGATTCAGCCTTAAAAGGCTCCACATGTGCTTTATACGATGGTAAAACATGGTTGTGCCATTGATAAATAATATCCTCGGCAGCATAATTTCGTTCGTTCATATCGCGGTGCAACCTTCTTTGCAATTGCAGTTCTTTTTCCACCATTAAATACACCGAATAATCCAAAATTGTGCGTAAAAACGGATAATACATCACATACAACCCTTCCACAATCAACAATTCTTTGGGCTCAATAAATTGTTCCGCCTTTTCTTGCCGTGGATTGTTAAAACCGTACACCGATTGTCTAATTCGTTCACCTTTGGTGAGCAATTGAATGTCTTTTTCCAAATTCGCAGCATCCAAGGCCGTTGGTAAATCAAAATTAATCACCCCATTCTCATCCTTTTGTTGGGCTTCTTTGGGCAAGTAATAATTGTCTAACGAAAAGGTAGAAACCCGCCCTTCAAACTCTTTATACAACAAATTAATCAAGGTCGTTTTACCAACCCCGCTCCCACCAGTAATCCCAACAATAAATCGAACCATTCAACACCAATTAATTTTTTCCGAAAATACAAAAAATGAAAGAAAACAAACCATGCCTCCCAAGTTTATCACCGCTCCAACGTTCTCATATTTCCAACCCAATACCCTTTTTAGCCCTAAAAAACCAGCCAAACATAACCCAAATTCGTTCCTCCCTCACCTCATTTTAAACGATTCTCACACAAAAAGTACCCCCATTCGCATAAAATCGGCTAAATTGCGTTTTTTTTAGATCGAAATAGCGACATATCACACCAGAAAAAAAAATATCATTGGTTCTCCCCTGCTACAATCCCCCTTCGGATTGGGAAAAGGTAGTCGCTCAATCCGTCCAATCAATTGAAAAATCGGGACAAATCGCCATTGCTTTAATTGTGGTGAACGATGGTTCAACCAAAAATGTATCCGATCAAGCCATCAATTTCTTAAAAAACGAATTGGCCGATTTTACCTACATTTCTTATCCTCAAAATCGTGGAAAAGGATATGCCTTACGCCAAGGAGTTTCCAAGGTCACCACCGATTTAATTATTTATACCGATATCGATTTTCCGTACACCGAAGAAAGTTTTTTCGAAATTTATAAAGGCTTACAAAATGGATTCGATGTAGTGCCAGGGCATCGCGGAGCGGCCTATTACAGCAATACCCCGTATGTCCGCAAAATAATTTCCAAATTTTTACGCTGGACCCTTAAAACCTTCCTCCGCCTTCCAACTGACGATTCGCAGTGTGGCATCAAAGGCTTCAATAAAATCGGGGCTTCGGTGTTTTTAACCACCCAAATCGATCGTTTTTTATTCGACCTAGAATTTATCAAACTAGCCGCCAAACGAAAGGTTAAATTTCAAAAAGTAACCGTTCACCTCAAACCAAATGTGGTGTTTAGCAAGGTGAATTTCCGCATCCTACTCCGTGAATCGTTCAATTTTTTCAAAATACTTTTCAGACGATAATTTTTTCTTGGGCGTTCCCCAGACGAATAAATTCAGAATTGAGTTAGTGTGTGAGTTTTGAGGAAAAACGTTTATTCAAAAAAGACAACCCTCCTGTTGCTCAATACACACACTCTATTCTCAAAACGCACCACCCCCTAACGCGAAATATTTAATGCTGTTCGTAATTTTGCCCAATCATGTTATACGGACGAGTCGTCCGTATCTACTGGTATTCTGATCGTAATTTTACCTGAACATCACCTCAACACACTTTCTTCTTTTCCAAATTGTTTAAACGAAATAAACACGGCGATGGCGGAAAGCAAAATCAATGATAAAAATGTGATTAAGAGCGGTCCTATTTCTGCATTGCCTGCTATAATCGCTTTTGTGGCCATCACCACATTCACAATTGGAATAAACGCAGTGGTGTAATTGAGTTCCAAGCCTGGTAAAAATCCAACCATTGCAGGTAAAACAACCAACATATTTAAAGGGGTTAAAATACTCTGCGCCTCTTTAAACGACCGCGAATACACCGATATTGGAATCATTATTCCAGAAAAGAAAATCGCAATAGGAATCAACAAAGCATACAAGGTAATCACTAATTGTGGGGTGATAATTTTAGCAATGGCGGTGGTGAGTTCGCCTCCATCCCCTAATAAAAATACACTGCCTATCAAACCAACCAAGGCGATGGTGGCGCTTAACAGACCAAACGAAGCCACCACAATCATCTTTCCTAACAAAATATGCACCCTGTTTACTGGTGTAGCCAAAAGTGTTTCAATGGTACCTCGTTCCTTTTCTCCTGCAAACAAATCAATAGCAGGTAACATACAGCCCATAAAACAAAACGCCATAAAAATATATGGTAAAACACCTCCAGCATATTTTCCAATAATCTCTTGTACCGTACTCAAGTCGGTTGAAACTACCGAAAAAGGCTCTACATAATCGCTGGGTAATTGGTTTAAAGATAGCCTTTTTTGCACGTAAATAGACGATTGCGCCGCTAATAATTCTTCAAATCGAGCATGTTCTTCCCCATCAGCTCCGCGATAAAAAACACCGTAAGTTGCTTGTTTTCCTGCCGAATATGTGTTGTCAAAATCAGCACTGTACCAAATTCCAAGATTGATTTTTTCACTTAAAATATCCGCTTTTAACTGAGCCGTATCGGCATATTCTGTAAAAACATATTGCGCCGAGGTGTCCATTCGTTCGACCATTTCTGGTGATTGATTGTTGAGGACATACCCCACCGTTAGTTCTTTCGACGCTTCTTTTTCGTTTTGCGAAGTTTGAATTTTAGTGATTACATAAAGAATCAATGGAAACGCCAATAATGGAATCAAAATCATCCGCATTAAGGTGCGTTTGTCCCGAAACATGTCCAAAAACTCTTTTTTTGCAATAATTAATGTCTTTTTCATGGATTAAGATTTTATTGGATTATTTTCTCGTACAATTCGGATAAATTCTTCAGTCAAAGAAGTCGTTTGCATATTGGCTCTAAAATTGGCCATACTGTCTTTATACAATAAATTTCCTTTGTTAATAATGGCTAAATCATCGCACAATAAATCCACTTCGGACATAATATGCGACGAAAAAATGACCGTTTTACCTTGCGTTTTGCAATCGCGGATAAGTTTGATAATATTTTCGGCCGTAATTACATCCAAACCAGAAGTGGGTTCGTCAAAAACCACCACCGCAGGGTTATGAATCATGGTGCGGGTAATGGAAACTTTTTGTTTCATCCCTGTAGACAATTGCCCAATCCGTTTGGACGCAAAATCGTGCATGTCTAACAAATCGTAATAATGTTTTTTCCGCGCTTCAAAATCTGCTTTAGACACATCGTTTAAATCAGCAAAATACTTCAGCACCTCATCTGCCGTTAACCGTTCGTATAAACCTGTCGATCCCGTTAAAAAACCAATGCTTTTTCGCACCTCATTGGGCTGTGAAACCGCATCGAACCCAGCAATTTCAATTTTACCGCTCGTTGGTTTTATTAAGGTAGACAACATCCGCAACGTGGTTGTTTTACCAGCTCCATTTGGTCCCAATAATGAAAAAATCTTTCCTGGTTCACAGGTAAAACTAATTCCATTTACCACTGTCGTTTCAGAGGCATCGGTTTTAAACTCCTTTTGCTGCTTCTTATTTAACTTAAATGATTTATATAAATTTTCAACTTTTATCATATTCTGAACTTCTCAAATTAGCACCAACGTTTAATTTCTAACAAATCTACCATTCCATTTTTATTTTAATCCTTTCAAACTAAAAATTACTTGAATTGGTATAAAAACTTGTCAAATGTTACAACTTGAAACTAAAATCTTGATTAACCACTGAAAATTAACAATTTCTTATGGCGACAAAACCATTTTAACCAAATTTCCATCGAATTCATTTTCAAAAGTTAAGATTTGTTAAACTAACATTCATTTCTTGATAAACACCTGTTGATTTTGTTGACTCGAGGGGGATTAGTTTTATTTTTGTTGTAAATTGATACAGCATATTGAATTAAAAATCCGTGAATGAATAAAGCTCTCCATTTCGCAAGTGTTATTTTACTATTCATGTTGATTTCCTGTAATGGATCTTCGAACGATGAATCAACTGATAAAGACACCATCATTGTGCCTCCTCCAGTTATCGAATATGGATTTAATTTAGATTCTTTTCAAGTAATCAGAGACACCGTTCAAAATGGATGGACCTTGAGTCATGTGCTTTCTCCGTATGGCGTTTCACAATTAGAAATTAACCAAGCGGCGGAAATGGCTGCGGATTCATCGATTGGATTAAAATATGTGAAAGAAGGTTCTCCTTTTGTCATTTTTGCGGCAAAAGGTGATACCAGCAAAACTGCCTTGTATTGTGTTTATCCAAAAAACATTGTCGAATATGTGGTTTTTGATTTTAGAGATTCGGTGGTGGTTGAATTAAAATCAAAACCAAATAAAGTGACCGAACAAATTCTTTCTGGGGAGATTGTTCAAAATTCCAACCTTACGTTTGCCTTGGATCAACAACTTCAAGACATTAACATGACCGGCGAAATGGCCGAGTATATTGCCGGTGTTTTTGCATGGACGATTGACTTCTTCCGTTTGCATCCAGGCGATCAATTTAAGGTGATTTACCAAGAAAAATCGGTCGAAGGAACGCCGTACCAAGTGGGAGGAATTACCTCGGCATGGTTTAAGCACCAGGACAAAGAATTTTATGCGTTTCAATTTGCGTTAGATTCGGCACGCACCAAAGTTGGCTTTTTTAACGAAGAAGGAAAAGAGATGCGACGACCGTTTTTAATGGCACCGGTTAAATTTTCGAGAATTAGTTCGGGGTATAGTAATAATCGTTTTCACCCGGTTCAAAAAAGATGGAAAGCCCATTTAGGTACTGATTATGCCGCTCCAAAAGGAACTCCAATTTTGGCAACAGCCAACGGAACGGTCATCGAAGCATCTTACAACGGAGGCAATGGAAATTATGTCAAAATTAGACACGATGCAACTTACACCACCCAATATTTACACATGACAGGTTTTGCGCCAGGCATAAAAAAGGGGGTAATGGTACAACAAGGTCAAACCATTGGTTATGTCGGAAGTACAGGATTGGCAACAGGTCCACACGTATGTTACCGATTTTGGAAAAACGGAAAACAAATCGACCACCGTACCGAAAAATTCCCAACTTCTATTCCGATGGTAGATTCTTTATTGCCAAGCTACCTCGAATACATCAAACCAATTAAGGAAAAAATTGATTCCATGCCAATTACGCCTTATCAGGTGGAAGAAGCGGCGGAATAGCAGTTTATCCAGTCGTTTTGGACGATAATTGGTTGATTGCTGATTAATTTGGTAGAAAATCAATACAGAAATAACGTTTCGAAAAGTCTTTAAATCTTATGAATACAAAAGTAGATGATTATATTGACCGCGCTGATAAATGGGCGGACGAAATGCGTAAACTTAGAGCCATTTTATTGGATTGTCTGTTAACAGAAGAATTTAAATGGGGCGTGCCTTGTTATACTTACGGATCAAAAAATATCATATTGATTACGGCATTCAAAGAGTATTGTGGCATCGCATTTTTCAAAGGTTCCTTGTTGAGCGACGAAAAAAAGATTTTGTATCAACAAACCGAAAATTCACAAGCATCAAGATTGATTCGTTTTACCAATTTACCTGAGATTATTAAAATGGAAGCTTTGCTTAAAACCTATATTTTTGAAGCAATTGAGATTGAAAAATCGGGATTAAAAGTTGAACGAAAAAAACACGCGGATTATGTCCTTCCGGATGAATTAATTCAAAAATTTGGTGAAATGCCAACCTTAAAAACCGCATTTGAAGCATTAACACCAGGGCGACAAAGAGGATATTTATTACATTTTTCAGGCTCAAATAATTCAGCGACACGAATGGGGCGCATTGAAAAACATATTGGTCGCATTTTAAAAGGTCAAGGGATTACTGATTGTGTCTGTGGCTTGTCCAAAAAAATGCCCGGTTGTGATGGTTCGCATAAATTCATCAATCAAACGAGGTAATTTTTACCCAATGGAAAAAATAAAAATCGTTGTTGCAGGAATTGGGGGTGTAGGAGGTTATTTTGGAGGGGTGTTGGCCAAACATTATTTTAATCATCCTTGTGTAGAAATTATTTTTGTGGCGCGCGGTGAACATTTGAAAAAAATTCAAACTGTTGGATTAAAAGTAATTAAAGGAGAGACAGAATTTATTGCTCATCCGAGTCTTGCCACCAATAACCCCAATGAAATTGTTGAGGCCGATTTGGTGCTAATTTGTACAAAAACGTATGATTTAGAAAAAGTCGTGCAAGAATTAAGTCCTTGTATAACCGACAAAACAATACTCTTACCACTCCTTAACGGGGTAAATAATGGGCAAAAAATCCAACAATTATTCCCCAATAACTTGGTTTTAGATGGGTGTGTTTATTTAGTTTCACGGCGCACGGAACCTGGTGTGATTGAGAATTTAGGAAATATCCAAACCCTTTATTTTGGCAAAGACAATTATGCCCACGAAAAATTAACTCAATTCCTCAGAATTTTTACCGATGCGGGAATTGACGCACATACCTCCACCCAGATTTCATCCATAATTTGGGAGAAATTCATTTTTCTATCCCCTACTGCCACCGTCACCTCGTTTTATAACGAGAACATAGGGGAAGTAATCAATAACCCAACTCATTTCGTGGCCTTTGTCGCATTAATTGAAGAAATAAAACAACTCGCCGAAGCCAAACAAATTGTCCTTCCAAAAGATCTCACGGAAAAAACAATTAAAAAATTTCGATCCTTACCCGCCACCGCAACTTCCTCCATGCATACTGATTTCAAACAACAAACAGCGTCGAATGAACTTCACTCCGTAACGGGTTACGTTTTGGAAGAAGCGGGTAATTTTAACCTTCATCTTTCTGTTTATGCGAACATGTTTGAGAAATTAAAACCCAAATTAAAACGCTCATCGAAATGATAATCCAAGTCGATCAACACCTAAAACTCGAATTACTCACCCCCGATCATGCGGCGGTTTTATTTGATCTAATTGATAAAAACAGGGATGAATTAAGGGTTTGGCTTTCATTTATTGATCGAATGCAAACCATCGAGGCAGTTGAAATATTTATCAAGTATTCCCACCAACGAAGTTTGTTGCAACAAGAATTCGCTTTTTTAATCTTCGAAGATGATCAACCTGTTGGTCGTATTGGCGTCTATCAAATCAATCCGATTAACCAACACGGTGAAATTGGCTATTGGCTCATTCCTAGCCACGAAGGTCGAGGTATTATGAGGAAATCCTGTCAAGCATTGATCCACTTTTGTTTTTCAAATCTTCCCATCAATCGCTTGGAAATAAAATGCGGCACAGGGAACTATAAAAGTCAAGCCATTCCA
>JADZFJ010000542.1 GCA_020849935.1 Crocinitomix sp.
ATCGCAAATTAGGACTCAACGAAAATCTGTTATTTTAAACGATTGATATGCTACACGGATGTATCAATTTCTGTTACAAAATACTTTCCCCATTCAAATCTGTGGTAAGTACTTCGCTCATATAATCAAAAAATGGGCGCATGGCGACAAAGGTTTTAACCACTTCAGATTGAAAATTAGGGACTAAAACTTGGGAATGGGTAAATTTCGATTATATTTGTTTACGCGAAAAAGGTATGGTTATCACATTTAAATCGGTTTCTGTTTTATTTATTTTAATGCTCTTTCAAGTTAGTGCATTGGCTCAAAATTTTGAATGGGCAAACGGAATTCTTGATAAAGCACAAGTGTCGGCAGTCGATTCGGATAACAATTTATATTTTGTTGGTGGGGTGACAGGTACGAAAGATGTGGATCCTGGACCAGATGAGGAATTGCTTAATGGAGAAGATGGGTCTGGATGTGTTATAAAGTTAAGTCCTTCAGGTGATTATTTGTGGTCGTTTCTTGGTTTACAAATGGATTTGCCTTTTCCTTATCCTCCCTCAGTTGCTTTAGATGCTGATGACAACGTGTATGTTTGGGGATATTTTAAACATGATGTGGAGTTAATAATTAAAGATGTGGTGGTGGAGTTAGATGGTTTTTGGGGAGCTGGATACATAGTAAAGTTGGATGCAGATGGAAATTTTTTATGGGCAAAGGTAATTGACGATGTAGGGTATGAAATTCCGATGACGATTGCTGTTGACGTTGATGGGGACATTATTTTAACCGGGATTTTCGATGCTGATTTGGATGCTAATCCTGGGCTTGGGACGCACATGCTTCCTCGTTATTCGGATCTTGAAAATTTTGAAAGTTTTATGATTAAATTGAATAACGAAGGCGAATTTATTTGGGCTAAGAATTTAGGAATTCCATCCAATTTAGATGAACTTGGGCATTCAAGTTTGGATACCGATTTTGAAGCTAATATTTATTTTGCCGGAACATTTGAAGCTACGATGGATTTTGATCCTGACCTTGTAGCCACTAACTTATTGAGTACAGTGGCTAATTCGGAGGCTTTTCTTCAAAAATTGGATGCGGATGGTAATTTTGTTTGGGTAAAAACATTTGAGTGCGTCGACGAAGCTGCTATTTCTCGAATTACTGACATGAATATAGACGAAGCGGGATCGGTTTTTTTATCAGGGTATTTTTCTGGAGGAGTTGATTTTGATTTTTCTGAGGAGGTTGAAATAGTGAGCTCAGTTGATGGAAGTACGGATGGATTTGTTAGAAAAATTGATGATGACGCCGACGAATTATGGACTTCTTTTTTACAAACTGGAGGAGAGGAGTACTGCTATAATTTAGCAATTAACAGTGAGGGTGAAACGTATGCCGTTGGCACCATTTCAAGCGTTTGTGATTTTAACGAGGACACTCCTGTTTTCAATTTATATCCAAGTGATTACGGAAATGGCGCCTTTATTTGGCAATTAGATGAGGCAGGTGATTTTTCATGGGCCCAACCAATTAGTGGGAATACAAACGTTTATGCTAAATCAATTGTAATGGATAATGTCGGAGATTTTACGATAACAGGCGATTTTTTTGGTAGTGTTGAGTTTGATCCGGGGAATGATTTGGCTGTTTTAAGTGGCCCTGATTATCAATATGCGGTGAAATATTCGAAATGTGAGGTTGTTTATTCGCCCGAGGTTGATTCCGTAAGCGATTGTCATGATTATTATTGGCCTCTATCGGGTTATTATTATTCCGAATCTGGACTCTATCAAATTGCTGTTCCATCGGTAAGTGGATGTGATTCAATCGTTTCTCTGAATTTTGTATTTGATGGTATTGATGTTTCGGTAACTAGAGTAGATAGCATTTTGACGGCGAATTTGGATGGCGCTACATACCAATGGGTGTATTGTCATACTGGCTATTCGCACATTGTAGGTTCGGTTGCGCAATCTGAGAAAATGTATATTCCTGGTTCGTATGCGGTGATTGTTTCGATTGGTGGTTGTACAGATACTTCTGAATGTTTTATTTTACCTGAATTTGGTTTGGTTGAACCTGAACTTGTTGGATATGAATTTTATGAAGTTACTCCCATAATTGACAAGTTAACAGACTCTTTAGAAGCTTCATTTTTTTCAGAATTAGCGTTAAATAGCGATGATTGGCAAGAAGTCATTTTGTATCCAAATCCAAACCAAGGAGAAATGACGCTTAGTTGGCCTGCGCACAAAGAAGTTGTGAATGTTCAGATTTTTTCAGTTAATGGTCAAATTATTTGTACAACGAATGTTGAAAACCAACCGAATTTGGTTTTGAACCTTGATATTGCCCCAGGATTATATTGGGTTGAAATTCAAGACAAAGCGGGTAACACACACCGCTTGAAATTTATTCGTGAATAGTTTTATTTGCTTTATTTGATTGGTAAGCAAGTTTTGCGCACGGACGAAGCCAAAAAGCACGGAGTTTTGAGGCCATTTTTATTTTTAGCTTAAAAAAGCGACCTTGGAAGCTCTTTTTGATTTTTAAAAGAATTGGCTGAAAAACGAGTACTTGTAAGCGTAGGACGGAATTGCGCCATAATCGCTAAAAAAATAAAAAAAAGTCAAGATTTCCGAGTGGAATGAATTGAGCAAGGTATTTTACAGAATAGATTTTCCATTCAAATCAG
>JADZFJ010000543.1 GCA_020849935.1 Crocinitomix sp.
GGTTGGAGGTATTCATCCTTATGAAGGTTATGCAATTGTGGTGGATGATGTTCCATGTGGAATTACAGAACTAGAAATAGATGTTGCTCCTGATACTATTTGTAGTGGAGATTGTGTTACTTTGGAGGCAATAACTATTGGCGGAGTTGGTGAAATTTTAATTGAATGGAATCCGGATATAGCAGAAGTTGGATCGACAATTACGGTTTGTCCAGAAGTGACCACCGAATATGAAGTTATTGCAACGGACGAAGGTGGACAAGTTGATACTGTTTACGTTACTGTTGTTGTGTATGATAATCCGATTGTAAATCTTGGTCCAGATCGTTCGTTGTCTTCGTGTATCGTAGATTCAGTGGTTTTGGATGCAGGAAATCCTGGGGCAAGTTATGAATGGCAAGATGGAAGCGACGATCAGTTTTTTACAGTGACTGAGGCCGGTGAATATTCGGTAGTAGTTGAAAATGAATTTGGATGTACAAGTGAAGATGAAGTGGTTATTAGTGAAGGAAATGTGCTAAGTTTGGAACTACTGGTGAATAACCCAACTTGTTATGGTTTTTCTGATGGTTCAATTACCATTAATGTGACAGGTGGAACGGGGGAACTAATTTTTGAAATTCGCGATGAAGCGGATAACTTAATGAACGAAGACAATAGTAACACCGCAAACACGCTGAGCGCAGGATGGTATTATATTTTTGTGGATGACGAATCTGATTGTGAAGGTCGGGATTCTGTTTTGCTGGTTGACCCTGGACAATTGGAGGTAGATTTAACGACTTTTGATCCGCTTTGTTTTAGAGATTTGACAGGATGGGCAAAGGTGGACTCGGTGTACAATGCGGCGGGGGATTACGATTCGATTTCGTTTATTTGGAACCCAAATCCTGCGGGGATTGAAGGTGTTGGGGCAGATTCGAGTTATGCGATGGGGGCTGGTAATTATACCCTCACGATCAATGATCAAAATGGCTGTTCGCGGACTTTTGACATTGTAATAACTCATCCAGATTCCCTCTATTTTTCCGAATTTGGATTTGATCCAGCTTATTGTCGCTTGTTTGGGTATCAATCGGGGAATGGGGTTGTGTTTGGCGCAGCGGCGGGTGGAACACCTGATTATGATTATTTATGGACGAATTTAACGAATGGCGAAACATCAATCAATTCGACTTGGGGAGGTCTGAATCCTAGCAACTACCTGCTTACGGTGACAGACGCCAATGGGTGCGTTTTGACCAAGGAACTTTTCTTAGATTCACTCAATCCGATTGCAGATTTTACGGTGAATTCTGCGCAATTAAACAGTGATTTAAAAGGAACGGCTCCGGTGGAAGTGGTTTTCACCAATCAATCGGAAAATTTTGTTAACCCTAATAATCCGCTTGGGGACACGACCTTTTTCTGGAGTTTAAACACCCCAACTGCTGATTGGGAAATTAGTTACGATTGGTATGAAACAAAAGATACCACCTATTTACCTCGGGGAGAATCGTACACCATAAATGTTTGTTTGGTCGCAATTAATCAGGCTGGATGTACCGATACGGCCTGTAAAATAATCACCATTTTTGAACCGATTGCCTTTACCGATATCAATATTTTTTCGCCAAATAATGATGGCATTAATGATGTATTTTCTTTTGATTTTCGTTCAGCATCCATCGCGACCTTTAGTTGTGTAATTGTGAATAGATGGGGAACCACCATTTATGAAATGGACGAAATCACGGACTTTTGGGATGGAACTACCCAAGCCGGTGAAGCTTGCTCCGATGGGGTCTATTTCTACACTTATCATGCGACAACCGATAATGGAACTTTGCTAAATGGCCAAGGTACGGTGCAATTGGTGAAATAATTTTTGGGTTGGTACCACTGAAAATGTTGGATTAGCCTTTGGATGGATTTACATTAGGGATTTGTTCAAAAAATAATTGATTTTCAGTGATTCTCATAAATAATTCATAGCACCCAACCCCATCTTTCATCAAAACTAAGTAGTGTAGGTAAAAACCTTTTGTATGCTGGCTTTCGGCGATGAACCAACTTGACTTGCTTGAGATTTGCGAGTTAATACTTAGGTGAAAATACGGATAAATTTCGATCAAAAAAAATAAAAATTTAGGTGTTTAAACTGTTTTTTATTGATTTATAATGTTTTAACTTTCCAATTAATTAATTCGGCGAAGCCCAATCGACATTTTTGGGCAGAAACATAAAAAGTAAAACCTATGAAAAAAAGTAGACAAAAACCTAAATTAACTCCAATCTAAAAATGTTTCATCATTCAATTAGATGAAATTGTCACTGCAAAAAGCAGGACACCTTTCGATGTGTGATTAGTACGAAACAATTTTAACGCTTTATTAAAAATAAGCACTCGTTTACGGGTGTCGTTTACCCTAGGCCAGACAAGCGGAAACAGTGGCCTTGTAGCTGAAAGTACGCACCAAAATTTATTTAATTCAAAACACAACCTATGAAAAATTTAAAATTATTGCTGCTCGGAGCAGCTGGATTATTGCTTACTGTAAATGATGCGCAATCGCAAGTTACTTGGAATGCCACCGTAAATACAGGCGTATGGTCGTCCGCAATTGGACTAAGTACCAGTTCCACTAATGCGCAATCCTTTTCGGGGGGAGCCTATACTACCGCTTCTGGTACTCAATCGTTCGCTTTTGGATATCGCACCTCTGCGACAGCCGCTCAATCTTTCGCTGCTGGTTATGGCAACTTATCAGACGGAAGATATGCTTTTAGCTTTGGAACCTTTGCCTACGCTAGAAATGATTATGCCATGGCTTTTGGTCTGTATCTTCGTGCTAATGCAGCTCGTTCGATGTTGATTGGAACTGGAGCAGGTAATACTGTTGCTACCTTATTCAACAACAATATCGACAACTCATTAATGATTGGTTTCAATAGTAATATTCCATCTTTATTTGTTGGTCCATCAAGTGGAGCAGGAACAACGGGAAGAGTGGCCATTGGAACAACGAATACGCCTACCACAATTGGAGGAGTTAACATCAGCGCTTATCGCTTGTTTGTTAAAGGTGGGATTTTAACCGAGGAAGTGCGTGTACGAACTGGCTGGGCGGATTACGTTTTTGACGATAATTATCAATTGCCAACCTTGTATGAGGTCAGCGATTTTATTGAAGAAAACGGTCATTTACCAAATGTCCCATCGGCTGAACAAGTAGAAGAGGAAGGCTTAGAATTAGGAGATATTACCAGAATTCAGCAAGAAAAAATAGAAGAACTCACGCTTTATTTAATTGAAATGCAAAAAGAAATTGACGCTTTAAAAGCGCGTCTCGATGCGAGTGAGGAATAAGAACGATAAACAAACTAAAAAAATAATAGTATGAAAAATTTCATAAAATTGACCCTGGTCATGCTATTCGTTTGTTCAGCTTCTTTTGTCTTTTCTCAAACCGACACAGAAGTAGATACACGAATAGATAACTGGAGGTATTGGCAAGAAAAAGCCGAACTGGGTTTGATTCCATTCAATCCTATGTTGCCACCACAACCTGTAATTTATTACGGAACTGAGGGAGGCACAAAAACTGCCGCAGTTGATGGTCCAGACATTTTAATTGTGTCAGGGGCTGGGATGAATCAAAGTGAGAACTCGGTTTTTATTAATCCAATTGACAATCAAATTGCCTTAAACGGTAACAATTCCTTTTTAGGGGTAGCAAGTCCTGCTGGTGCAAATGCCATGTTTACTTTTGACGGCGGATTAACCTGGACAGGAGGACCGAGTGCTCCTTTAAGCGGAAATATGGGAGATCCGGCAATGGCCATTGGTTTGAATGGAATCAGTTATGCTGGGCATATTAGTGCAGGTTTTAACCAAGGGGTAAATAGATCACCCGATAATGGCGCAACTTGGGCGGCTACGACTGTAGCAACAGGCCCAACTTTGGATAAAAACCACTTTTGGGTGGATAATTCTCTTGCTAGTCCTTATGAAGGGAATGTTTATAGTGCTTGGTCACAATTGGGTGGAACAGCTCCAAATTTGAATCAGATAATGATTACACGCTCAACCAATGATGGTGTTACATGGTCGACTCCGATTCAAATAAGTAGTGCGGTTGCCGCAGGTAGTCATAACCAAGGGGTAAATATTCAAACTGGGCCTGCAGGCGAAGTTTATGTGGTTTGGGCAATTTACGATAGTTGGCCGAGCAGAGAAACTGCTTTAGGATTTTGTATGTCAACCGATGGAGGGGTAACTTTTACGCCTGCGGTTCGAATTATCACTAATATAAAAGGCATCAGGGGGAATGCAGGAACAAATGCAACGGGTAAAAACCAACGTGTAAATTCGTTTCCAGTAATGGCTTGCGATATTAGTGGTGGGCCAAACAATGGTGATTTATACATTACGTGGGCGAACGAAGGTGTGCCTGGTGTAAATATTGGTCCCGATGTGAGTGCTTATTTGATTCGTTCATCAGACGGTGGTACCACTTGGGACACGCCCGCTCGAATTAATCAAGATCTGCTTGGAAATATTCATTATTTTCCTTGGATTACCTCTGATCCTGAGACAGGTGATTTACATACCATTTTTTATGACGATCGCAATGTCGCTGCAACGATGGTTGAAACTTGGGTGGCTTCGTCTTCAGATGGCGGCACCACTTGGACAGAAATGCGGGTAGGCGATGTTGCCTTTACCCCTGCACCAATTCCTGGAATGGCTGGTGGATATATGGGAGATTATTTGGGTATTGCTGCGCGCGGTGGTCAAGTTTATCCGGTATGGACAGATAATAGAACAGGGCAAACATTGTCGTACACCTCACCATTTACGTGTGGTTGTGCTGATGACTTAATTATTACTGTTGACGTGCCTTTGGCGGGTGTTGATCATCAAGAAGCTGAACTAACGATCACTGCATCAAATGACATCTTATCTGGAGGTGAAGCGATTTACCATGCAGGTGATGAAGTGTTGTTGGTTGACGGATTTACAAGTGAGAATGGATCGGCATTTAGGGGTTATATTGAAGCCTGTACAGGTGGTTTTGTATTGGCGCCTATTGTTAATGCAGATGGTGAAACAGAAATTAAATATGTTAAAGCTGCTAAACCGCAATTGGTTGATTTTTACGATGAAAAATTAAATCGTGTGAACTTAGCGGTTTATCCAAATCCAGCGGTGGACATTATTAACGTTCAGCTTTCGCAAGATGTAAATATTGAAAATTTCACGGTGAAAATTTACAGCTTGAGTATGGGATTAGTTTTTGTGAGTCAATTTACGGATCAACCTACAAATGCCTTTCAGATTGATATTTCTGAATTTGAATCGGGTGTTTACATGATTGAATTGACCGATAGTGAAACTAATATTGTATATGGTGGTAAGGTAATAAAAAATTAGCAGGATAACCAACTAATTATCAAAATGAAAAGGTCGCTTCGATTTGGAGCGGCCTTTTTAATTGGAGGTGAGAAGTTAACCTAAATGGCCTAATACAGTGCAATTAGTGAACTAATTTTTGGGTTTGTACGACAGAAAAAGTTGAGTTAGTCCTTGATGGGAAGTGCGTTAGGGATTGGTGCGGAAATCCCAATGGAGGCGGCGTTTGCCGACATTGGATTGAAGTGAAAGCCCGTTAAAACGCCCAAAAAAAATAAAAAATTCTTATTCCAATTCCTTTAACATCCAAA
>JADZFJ010000544.1 GCA_020849935.1 Crocinitomix sp.
ACATCTTATTCGGTTCAAGAGGTTATTTCAATCTGTCAAAAGGTTTGGGAAACTAATTTAGAAGTGATTTGTGAAGAGGTGAATCGAAAAAACGAAATTCCAGATACGATATGTGATTATTCAAAAGCGCATAAAAATTTAGGTTGGCAACCAAAAGTAACCTTCGAAGAAGGGATCAAACGAATGAAAGAAAATCTAAGTTAAGTGGCAGAAAAAGTCCTCATATTAATTGCAATTCCTGATTTTGATTATAAAAATCAAAATTCTGCGGTACTGGCATATCTAACCGAAGTGAAAGAAGCTTTTGTGAAAAATGGGGATGAAGCTGATTTTGGATATTTTGAAAATGTGCCAGTGAACAAAGACGGCGCACCTATTATTGTTTACAGCGGTTTAAAGGGACTCATAAAACGATTGGTCAAACAATGGAAATGGCTTTATCAATCGCTTGCATTAAAAATTTACTTTTCAAAACAAAAGTCACTTTTAAAACAGTTACTTTCAGGAAAAAAGTATGATAAAATTATTGAATTTCATACGGTTGGATCGACCGTTGGGGTTGAGTTAAAAAGAAAATGGGGCGCCAACTTAAGTGTTATATTTGATTCGCCTGTAGCCGAACAATTTTTAGAAATGTATGGTACGCGCACCATTTTTTGGCCAAAAATAAAAGCATCAGAGCGAATCACCATGCAAAATGCCGATGCTGTGTTGGCTTATTCGTCGACCTGCGCAAATTACTTGGTACAGCGCTATCGAATTCCAATACCAATCACGATTTTGCCATGTGTAATTCATAAAAAGGAAATTATAGAACGCGCTCCCTCGGCTATTTTTTCGATTGGATTTATAGGGTCATTTTTGTGTTGGCATAAACTCGAACTTTTGGTCAATGTTTTTGCAGAATTCATAAAAGAATATCCCGATTCAAAATTATACCTAGTTGGGTATGGGGTAGAGTGGAAAGCGATTAAAAATCTAGTTAATGAGTTAGAGTTGGAGGATTATGTCGATTTACCAGGGTTTGTTTCCGAAGAAGAATTGCAAGAATATAAACGAATGTTTACAATCGCCATTATGCCAGGCTCAAATTGGTATGGTAGCCCTTTGA
This sequence comes from Crocinitomix sp., assembly GCA_020849935.1. GTDB lineage: Bacteria > Bacteroidota > Bacteroidia > Flavobacteriales_D > Crocinitomicaceae > Crocinitomix. Next base: position 1,112 of record JADZFJ010000544.1, read on the forward strand.
AACTATTTGAATATGCATTTGCACAAATTCCATTTATTGCACCTTCAACACCAACCGTGCGATCAATTTTTAAAGAAGAGGTGGATTGTTTGTTCATTGACGAACAAAATGAAGCGGGGTCGCTTATGGAAAAATTAACCTACGCATATAACCATCCACAGGCGATGAATCAACTAGGTATAAACGCGTACAACAGCGTGTTAACAAGATTTGATGATGAAGCGTATAACCAGCAAATTATTAATGGGTTATCCTTGGAAAAGAAATTTTAAAATTTTCAAGCCGTAAGTGAAATTAATTATTTATTTTAGACCCTTAAATGGTTCTTAATCGAATCTATGAATGTAATTGCAGAGAATTTTAAGCAGGGTGATAATTGTAAAATTGGCCACTTTTGCGTGATTAGTGAAGACGTTGTGATTGGAAACAATGTTACCATTGGACACCATACAATTTTACATCCTGGAATTCAAATTGGGGATAATTCAGTGATAGGCAGTTTTTGTGAATTGGGTAAAGGAATTGTGATCGGAAAAGAAGTGACCGTTCAAGGTCGAATCAGACTTGGAAATGATTGCAAAATTGAGGATGGTGTGACCATTAAATACGGCACGATTTTAACAAGCAATGTTTTGTTAAAACGAAATTCATTTTTAGGACCAAATGTCATTACCTTGGGCTCAACACACAAAAGGGTTGAGGTACTTGGTACAGAAATCGGAGAAAATACCTACATAGGCGCTGGTTCAAAAATCGCTGGAGGAACCTTAATTGGAAATGATATTGTTGTAGGTGCGATGAGTTTTGTGAATAAAAATATTACCGAAAAAGGGCTTTATGTCGGGATTCCGATCAAAAAGATCAAATAACCGAAGCATCTTAACGGAAATCTAAGTAGCCACGCATGATTGAAATAAAAAAATTGGCAGAAATTCATCAGTTATCCATTGTCGGAAAGGATGATTTCACCATAGAAAAGGCAACTTCGCTTGACGATCAAATCCCGCATGGCATTTCTTGGGTAAAAGACGAAACCTTTCTGAAATTTGTGAAATGTGGCGTGGTGTTAATGCATCGTCAATTTTTTAAAGAAGCATTGCCAGAGGTAACGTTTTTGCTGACAGATGAATCACCTAAATTGATTTTTTCATTGATTTTAAAAACACATTTTACTCCAGAACCAGCCTATTATTTAAAGAATTGTGTCGATGATCATCGAAAAAATAAAGAAATTACTATTGCTGAATTCGTATTTATTGGACAAAACGTGACCATCGGAAAGGGCACTATTATTTTTCCTCATGTGATGATCGAATCAGATACTCAAATTGGAGAAAATTGTATCATCAAGAGCAACGTTTCGTTAGGAACCGAAGGATTGGGCTATCAATTAAATCCTGCGACCAATTTATTAGAAAAATTCCCTCAAATTGGCAATGCAATTTTGGAGGATTTTGTTGAAATTGGACCGAATTCGACCGTTCGTCGGGGGGCATTAAAATCTACCCGAATTGGGAGGGGCACAAAAATTGGCGCACTCACCAATATTGGTCACAATTGTGAAGTAGGCGAGAATTGTATTTTTACAGCAGGAATCGTACTTTCGGGTTCATCGAAAGTTGGGAACAATGTTTTTGTTGGGGTAAATGCCTCGATAAAAAATGGGATTCAAATTGGGAATAATGTAGAAATCGGGATGGGGGCAGTTGTCAATAATTCTTTCGAAGACCACGTGACCGTTGTTGGAAATCCAGCGAAAATCTTAAAAAAATGAAATTAGGAATTCTGGTGATTTCGAGTTATTTTCCACCTGTTCCTGGAGTGGGGGGGAGAAGATGTGCGAAATTTGTCAAATACCTTTCTCGAAGAGAAGAACTCAATGTACACGTGGTTTCAGCTAAAAACACGGTGAAACATCTTAAATCAAGTTTTCAAACCGATCTGCTTAGCGCAAATTTTAAACACACGGTACTTCCTTCTAATTATCCGTATTACCTCGAATTACTTGAGTTCTCAAAAGCCAATTTGTGGCGGAAGATTATGTTCCGAATTCAATTGTTTTCTATCAAGAAAAAAGTGGAAGGTAATTATTGGGATTTTAGCGTTTTTTGGGATCAACACTTTAAAGAAACCATTCCAACCATCATCTCACAAGCTAACATTTCGAAAGTAGTCGTTTCTGGACCTCCGTACCGATATATTAAATATGCAGTTGAATTAAAATCAACATTTCCAGATTTAGAAATAATTCTGGATTACCGTGACCCATGGAATAATTTTAATGAACCACCTCCAATTGGCAAAGAACGGACCACCTATGAACGTGAATTGGAGAAGGAAATGCTCCAAAAGGTGGACAAAATTATTACCATTTCACAGTTTCAAAAGCGCCTTATTCAGCAAATTCAGCCACAAGCAGCCCCCATTTATGTAATTCCAAATGGGTTTGATCCTGAAGATTTTGAGTTTAGGGCGAAAGTGCCTATGACAGCAAAAAAAGTGAAATTTGTCCATTTTGGTACGCTCCATGTGCTGAAAGATTATTATTGGAAACCATTTTATTTGGCCCTTCTTCGGTTGAAAAACGAACATCCAGAAGTTTATCAGAATACAGAAATTCAACACGTTGGATTTACGCCACCTCAAATCGAATCGTTTATTCGAACTCATAATTTAGATGTTAAAATTCATGGAATCTTGGATCCATTTGAAGCCTATAATATCCTGAACGACGCAGATGTTGCCTTATGGTTTAAATACGATAAATCAGAAGGAGATTTTGCAACGAAATTTTCGGATTATATCGCTGTCGAAAAGTTTATGTGGACATTTTCGGTGAAAGGGGAAGTTACGGATTATATAGAAAAGCATCAAATCGGAAAAGTCTTTTACCGAGACGATCAGAAATTAGAAGATTCAATTTTTAAGGCTTTTTTAGAAGCTCAAGAACCAGAAAATAGGTTGTTTAATCCCAACTTCGACAATTCGGCTCACAACTTAAAGGATTTATCCACTCAATTTTTAATGGCCATAAAGGATTAACCATTATTAAATGTTAATTTTGACTTAGTGATCTGCTGATAGTTTTTATATTTAACGTTATTGCTGACTCAAATGAAGATAGTTTTAATTGCATATTACCTTCCCCCCGCAAATTCCACCGCTTCTTATCGCGTATATTCTTTTGCGCAACATCTTCAAAAACAAGGTCATCACATAACTATTATCGCCCCCGATTGGAATAAGAATGAGTCCAATTTCACCTCCGATTTAACGGTACATTTTACTCATAAACCGAACGATGCTATTTACGAAGATACGGGTAAAGGATTTAAAAATTGGGTGAGAAGAGAAGTCCTATACCGGGTTTTTGCATACAACCAATTTCGAGATAAAAAACCAGGTAAATTTTACGAAGGTGGCGCCAAATTACTCGAAAATCTTGACTTTTCCTCCTACGACTTTGTGATATCGAGTTATGGTCCGCTAGATAGCCTTTGGCTTGGACGTGCAATTAAAAATAAGTATCCAAAAATAAAGTGGATTATTGATTACAGAGATTATTATTCACTGTATTATAAAGAATTTGGTATTTTTAAACCATATTTCCGTGCTTGGGAAAGAAAATTTGTTCAGTCTGCGGATGGTTTTATAACCGTATCAGATACCTTAAAAACGAATATTTCTGCCTTGATTAAGAAACCAGGGGAATTAATTTACAACGGATTTTTGAATTTTGAATTAAGGCCCGATCCCGATTTTGAAACCTTAATCAACTCGAAAAAACCATATATTTCGTATACCGGTGCCTTATTTCAAGGTGATCGAAATATTAGTCAATTTTTAGCCTTTTATAAGGAACATCTATCACACCATTTCGACTTGATTTTTGCCTTAAATAATCAAGTCGACAAACAATTTGTTGAGCGTAAAATTCTCAAAATGGACGTGCAAGATGTCACGATTTTTAATGGTCTTACCCATAATCAATCGTTGTTACTCACAAAAAACGCCAAATTCCCGATCATTTTTAATGATTTTGATCCTCGCTCAAATGGATTTCTAACAGGGAAAATCTATGAATATATTTTTTTCAAAAATCCTGTAATTTATTCAGGTCCTATCAAGGACAACGAACTTTTTTCCTTGTTTGAAAAATATAAATGGGGTAATCACTTCGCATCGTTTGATTATGAAACAACCGAGACCATTGACGAAGAAAATATTCAATTTTTTTCAAGACAAAATCAAGCGGCTATCCTAGAAAATGTTCTCTTACGCTTACTTGAAAAATCTAACAATTAAGAAGACGATTTAGTTAAAAACTAAACCAAGCACATCCCATTAGAATTTAGCTTTAGTTCCGCCCCAACGACGTTTATTCCCGTACATCCAAGAATAATTATTTCGGTAAAAGCTATTTCGCGTGCGAATTAAATAACTGTACGAAATGGTCATGGTCATAAAATTGTCGCGATCCGTAGGGTCTCCTCGCGGACTGCCAGGGCCGTATTGAACACCATCTGGAAGACCAAATCCTCCTTCATATCTATTGGCTAAAATGGCCGCCATCGGATCAGATGACATTAGCGAAGGATCAACATACTGGGTACTAATATCATCTAAATAATCTGTAAATGTCAAGTTCCAAGCATATTCAAATCCAAATCGATGTACCCGCTTATAAGTAAAGAAAAACCCACCACCAAATGGCATTGTAAAGGCAATTGGCGAATATTTCACCCCCTCAGTCATCAATTGTCTCAGGCGATATTTTTCTCCATTGTATTCGGCTTTAGGATTGTGATAAACTCCTCCAACACCAGCAAAGAAATAAGTTTGATAATCTAAACGGTAACGTCCTCGATACCCCACATCAGAGACGGATAACAATTGTGGATACCATTCTAATTTTGCATTTAAATGCAACAAATTATTTTTAAAACTTAAATTTCTTCCTAAACGAGCGCGGTTGTCTGAACTCGCGTCTTCCCCTGTAAGCCGAACCCAATCAAACGACCCTTGAACGGCAAATAAGGGATGAAATCGATATCGTACAGTGGCGCCAACAGCCCATCTAGTATCACGTAATTCCATGTTATAAACAAAATTACGAGCCAAATCTCCACTCCCAATATCTCCTAAAAAATTAGAAGCTCCTGCTCGTACACCAAAACCCAAGTTATATTGTTGCCCATAACATACCTGCAAGGACACCAAATAAAATAGAATAAGGAATATTTTCTTCATACATTAAATTCTAATAGGTGTAAAATTAAACAATTACACTTTCAAGTTTACTAAAGTAGAAAAAAAAAGCCAATCTTTCGATAATTCAACGAAAATCATTGATATTATGTCTAATTTAGTGAATCGTAACAAAAGGTATGGAAGAGAATAGAATCACAACGTTATTCGGAATCGAATTTCCACTCATTCAAGCCGGAATGATCTGGTGTTCAGGTTGGGAATTAGCAGCTGCTGTCAGCAATGCTGGAGGTTTAGGAATTATTGGCGCTGGATCAATGTATCCCGAAATTTTAGAAGAACATCTTGTAAAGTGCAAATCAGCGACTAACAAACCATTTGCAGTAAACTTGCCAATGTTGTATCCAGACATTGAGGCGCATATTGCCCTTATTTTAAAACATAAAATTCAAATCGTTTTTACTTCTGCCGGCAATCCTGCCACTTGGACCGAAACGCTTAAAAAAAATGGAATCACCGTCGTTCACGTTGTTCCAAGTTTAAAATTTGCCCTTAAAGCCGAAGCGGCAGGAGTTGATGCAGTGGTGGTGGAAGGTTTTGAAGCGGGAGGACATAACGGCGCCGATGAAACAACAACAATCACCCTTATACCAGCAGTAAAAGAAAAAATAAAAATTCCAATCATTGCCGCAGGTGGCATTGCTACGGGTCGTGGAATGTTAGCGGCGATGATTTTAGGCGCAGACGGTGTGCAAATTGGAAGTCGTTTTGTGGCCTCCACCGAATCCTCGGCACATGTAAATTTTAAAAATAGAGTAGTGGAAACTGGGGATGGTGGCACTCATTTAACGCTGAAAGAATTAACACCTGTTCGGTTAATTAAAAACGAATTTTATCAAAAAATTCAAGAAGCGTATGCCGCCGATGCACCAATTCGCGACCTTAAAGTATTATTAGGCCGGGGGCGTGCTAAAAAAGGAATGTTTGAAGGAGATTTAATTGAGGGTGAATTAGAAATTGGCCAAGTGGCAAGCATCATACACAGCATTCAACCAGCCGCCGAAATTGTGGCAGAAATTATCCAAGAATTTAGAGTGGCAATAGCCGAATCAACAATGCCTAAATACAAGTTTTGATGATTGATTTTGAAGAATTTAAATTAGAAAATGGACTCAAGGTGATTTTTCACCAAGACAAAACAACGCCGTTGGCAATTGTCAATATTTTATACAATGTTGGTGCAAAAGATGAGGATGAATCCAAAACAGGATTTGCCCATTTATTCGAACACCTCATGTTTGGGGGCTCTAAAAATATTCAAAACTACGATTCTCCTTTGCAACTCGCAGGCGGAGAGTGTAACGCGTTTACCAGCAATGACATCACCAACTATTACAATATCTTGCCATATCAAAATGTAGAAACTGCTTTTTGGTTAGAGAGTGATCGGATGTTAGAATTGGCTTTTACCCCTAAAAGTTTGGAAGTTCAGCGCGGAGTGGTAATAGAAGAGTTCAAACAAAGGTATTTAAATCAACCTTATGGCGATGTATGGTTGCAATTACGTCCTTTAATCTACAAAAACCACCCCTATAAATGGGCCACCATCGGAAAGGAAATTTCCCATATCGAAGATGCTACAATGGAGGATGTGAAAGATTTTTTCTTTACCCATTATTCGCCTCAAAACGCCATTTTAGTAGTTGGTGGAAATTTAGAATTTGATATTACGTACTGGATATGTTTCCCTATCCTTC
>JADZFJ010000545.1 GCA_020849935.1 Crocinitomix sp.
AGCCTATCAAAGATTGTTTGGTCAAGGTGTCTCCGAAAACTAAATTTTTAACTTCTGTTCTTTTATTAATAAAATTGGATTCACCACTCGGTAAAAAGTCGGCATAAATAAGCTCTTGATTTTTTTTCAAACTGGTAAGATTTGTACTCAGACAAACCCCAAAAAATTTACCAATTGGAGCAATACTTCCATTTACATATTTTCTGATTTCTAAATTGATTCCTTTCTGATTTACAATGAGATCCTCCATCAACAAATGACTAGATGAATTTCCTGAATCAAACTTCACAGGTGTGTTAAGAACTTGAAATGAACGTTGTCTTGAAAATCCAAATCCTGCACTAAATTCAAGAGTTCTGTTCAAAACGCGAGAATAGTTAATTGAATAGCTGGGATAAACAAACCGAAGTCGTTGGTTTAAAAAGGTTTTTGTATCCTCTAGTTCCATCGTGTTTGTGCGTGTCAGAGCCGGTGCCAAGTAGATGTTTCCCTCAACTGAATTAATTGCACCCAAGAATCCAGCCTGTCCAAAACCGAAAGGTAGAATAAAGGCAATTGACGAGCATAAAATTATAGCTTTTAACATATTACTGATTGTTTTTAAGTCGGTACAATAAATCGTAGATATACACTTCGATTATTTTGGATGATCCAGAAATTGCCACATCCTCGGAACTTGAAAATTCGATTTGATCGGTAGTAGAATTGATCGAAATCGCCACAATTTGCATGTTATTTCGAACGATGAGTAAATCTCCAATCACAAAAGGAAGGCAAGGAATACACAACAAGCCAATTAAATGAATTGGTCCAGCATGTTTGCGCGATTTATAGCCGAAAAATCCCGTAAAAACAAAATGCTCGGTGCCGTATTTTTTCTCTAAATCCTCCATTAAATCATTCGATGAAGAAATCATTCCAAGGTCATCATGTTCCACAATTTCTTGCATCCATTGAAAAATTAAACCAATTTCGTTGTACTGTGAGACACTTTCTTCGTTCAGTTGTTTCGAATCTATCAAAGTCTTGTCCATCTCAAGTTTTGGATAATCTTTGTAAAGTAAATTGGAAACTTAAATTTTATCTTGTTCGGCCTTTTCGTAATTTTCATTGTCATTCGTCGAATAATAAACAAAATAAGGGTCTACTAAGACGATTTTATCAAACCCTTTCGTCTCTTTCGATTTTTTCTGGTCATCTTCATCTTGGTTTTCCTCCTCAGCAATTCGTTCTTCTTCTGCCTTTGAAATCGCCTTTAATTCATCAATAAATTTCCCATTAGAAACTAAGTCCGAAAGTCCGTAAAGGTAATAATCGTCAGCGCTAGCCGCAGGATCCACTTTATTTTCCTTTTATTCTTGCAATTTTTTCTTTCAACGGATTTTTTCGTATTTCGAAAGTCCTGAAAGTTCCACTTTAGCAATCGAATCATCGATGTCAAAAATTAATTCTGGTTCTTTTTGCTCTTCACTTAATGAGGAATAGGAAACATCTTTTAGTGCACTCAACTTAATCTCCGAATTAAAGGCCAATTCTTTCTTCATTTCTTTCTCATAAAGGGCAAATGTTTTATCCGCTCTGTATTTAAAACTCATGTCGTAGGCATGTCTGTAGGCAAGAACATTAAGGGCTTCTTGTTTAATTTTGTTGAAGAAAAAATGTAAAATAAAACTTTCACCTTCAATGTTTTTAGGTTTTTCAGTGACTTCATTGTAACGATTTGCGTTTTTATATTTAGCCAGCCCGTAGAGGGCTTTTACCGAACATAAGTCGAGAAAACGGTTGTTTGGAAATTCTTTTTTTAACAAAAAAATCGTGTACAAGGTTTTGACATATTCACGTTGAGAAAGCAAGAGATTCAACCCTTCAAATCGGGCTAAATTTCGAACGCGAATAAAGTCCGTTTCAGATATTTTGTATTTTAAATCTCCTTTCGATTTATCATCACCCAACACCTCAATAGCTCCATCAATCCGGGTTTGAATATTGGGATGCGAATGATCTTCATCATCATAATCTATGTCTAAACTAACTGCATTAGTCGTGTCTGGAAAAAATACGCCGGGAATTTTAAAAATGTCGGTATTGAAAAAGGCGGTATCAAATTTTAATTCGTTAAAAGGCAGATACGAATAAAGAAGCATTTCAAAAGAGGTAAAAATTTCATCAATGCCGTATTCCGTTTTTAAATAAATTTCAATGCCTTTTTGATCAGCTGCGAGTTCATTTTCTTTTTGGAATTTACTCATTTGACTGATCACAGATTTATTATCCGTTCGTTCATATTTCCCCGTTCCGGTTCTAATTTCTTTGCCTTCGACATACCCTTCTCTGACATGTTTTAGAATAAAGTGGGACGCTTCGTGCGCAATGATATACGCCAATTGCGCTTCGTTTTCTAATTGAGCTAAAAGTCCCGTTGTAAAGAAAATAATACCTTGATCGGTTGAATACGCATTCACATCCGTACTTTTTAAGACATAAAACCTGAGTTGGTCAATCAGGTCTTTTTCACCGCGTAAGGTATATTTCGCAACTTTGTTGAGGTAATTACTTAATTCTTCATTAAATAAAATTTGCCCACTTAACAACAATTCGTCAATGGCATATCGCGTAGATTCGAAAAATTTCTTGTCCAAATTTTCATCGTCATTTGCTTCTTGATCCGTTTTAATTTTTTCGGAAGAGCGCGTTAAAAAATCTTTGGGGATATCGCCCTTGGCTTCTAATCGCGTAAAATCATTTAAATCTTGTGCACGCAATGTTACAATAGAAAATGTAACAAGGAAGGTTAATAAAATGGAAATTATTTTTTTCATAGAAATTATAAAATCAACTCAGCTATACTTGATTTGCTAATAATTTACAATCAAAAGATTTGTAAGGTAAAAAAGCAATGATAAGTAGGTTTGTTGGATACAAGTTTAAGGAAAATTAATTAATGGTCTCCCATAAACAAAGATTTATTCACGAATAAATGCGTGAAAGTCACTTTTAGATTAGTAATTCGGAGCATGAAAAATTTATTTTTAATTGCTTACAATCTTCGTTGCTTCGACCCAATGAATTGTATAAGTCGTTGAGCTAAAGATTTGAAATATTAGTGTGGCGGAGCATTAAATCAATTTCCAATTTATTAATGCGTTCGTTCAATTCGAAAGGTATCACAGTGATGAAACTGCATACAGGCATTAAAATTGATTCGACAAGTTAAAACATAAACAACTAATTGATTTATATTGTTTTATTTCGAAGGTTTATACAGCCTCTCATACGTATTAATCCAATCTTCTACGGCAATTTTTTGACAAAGCTCACCGATTAAATTATAGGGGATTTGATCCATTTTTTTAAAGCGAATGCAGCTTTTTCCCATGTCCAATTTCCCTTTCACATGCGATGGATATTCGGTCACAAACCAATCAAGTAATTTTGGATCTGCATAAATGCCCATGTGATAAACCGCAATAAAGTTTTTTTGATTAGCGATTGCAAGAAAAGGCAATGGTAGTTTTGGATCGCAATGATATCCCGCAGGATACGTTGATTTTGGAACAACATAACCAATCATCCCATAGTTCATTTCTTCATGAAATCCGGCAGGCAAATTGGTTTGAATCACTTCGCGTAATTTTGACATTACTTCTCTGCGATCTTCTGTTAAATTTTCCAAATATTCGTCGGGTGAATTCGCTTCAATTCTCATAAAATTATTTTTGATCGTTTTGTTCGGTATATGCTTTAAAATTATCTAGAATCGACTGCCAACCCATTTGTTGTAAGAACACTAAATTTTCAGTTTCACCTTCAAATTTTTCACAAACCATAATTTTATTTCCATCTTCTTCAAAATCGATGATCACTTTTCGGTTATCTTCCAACGCAAATTCAATTCGTTTGAACGGAATTACTTTGGTGAAAGTTCCTTTAAAATCGAAGGACATTTTCCCATCTCGTGATGCCATGGTGTAGCTGAATTGGCCATTTTCAACCAGATTATTTGTTGCGTTTGGGCAATGCCAATCGGGCGATGCTGCATTCCAATGAACAATGTGTTTTGGATTGGTCCAACAGTCCCAAACGTGGTTCAACGCGCCCTCAACGTTAGTTTCGCATGTCAACATGGCAGGTTCTAACCCAAATGCTTCACTAATTTCTTTTATTTTTACCAATGCTTTTGGCCACAAGGTTAAAAACATGTCGTAAAAATCGTCAGTTGCGTCCATTTCTATGGTAAATTCACACGTTTTAGCCTCAATTTCACGAATGGTATAATTTTCATAAGATGGAGCCCAACTTTTTATTTCATCACTTGTAGTATCTTCAACTCCATTATAAATATAACCTAAATGACGAATTGAAATAAATTTGTTCAGGTCGTTTTCTGCAATTTCTGAAATCATTCCATCAAGTCCACCATCTTTATTAGCTGCCAAAAAACGAATTGAATCTCCTTTATTCCAACCACCTTCAAAATAAGATCCTTTTGTAAAAGCTTCTGTCCACAATTGATATTTGTTTCGGTCGGTAATTGTATTCCAAATGGCTTCTTTTGAAGCTGATATGATTATTTTTTCGATGATCTTTTTCATAAATCAAAGGTAAATGTTTAAAATTATTCGATTCGAAATTTAATGAATTTATCCAAATAGTAGGTTGGTTTC
>JADZFJ010000546.1 GCA_020849935.1 Crocinitomix sp.
AAAATTAAATCCTAAACCAAGTGTTAAAGCAGTCATGTTTCGGTAAGGGCTAGTATCCCATGAGTAGTTCGTTTTTTTCTCATAGGTATATGGAAAAAAAGTATGATTTAAACGCGTATTAAGGTGGAAATGATTCCCAATGTAATACGAGTAATTAAGCCCTAAAGGAATACCAACATCAAGATAAGTTTTGCCCTCTACAAGACTAGTCCCTCCATTTCCAGAATCATTGAAATACGCATGTACAACCGCTGAACCGCCACGAAATGATAAACCAAATGCTCCTTTTAAAACTGTTCTTTTTGATTTCCAAAAACTGTATTGACACTGCCCTTGAAAAAGTATAAAATTTTGGTTGCGTATGTCTCCTGGATCTAGCTCACTAACAGCAGTATAACTTCCAAAGGTATACATATCAAGTGAATACAGCCACGAGATCCTCTCTTTTTTGTTGTATTCATATAAAAGCCCTAAAGAGCGCGATGCTGAATGTGGCGTAAACAGAGTGTCCATTTGAACTATCGGCGTACCGTTGTAAAAGGTGTAATATGAAAAACCAAGACCTATTGAATGCTTGTTTGGTAAAGATCCTTCTTGAGGGTACACGCTCCTCACAACAAGTGTCATAAGGAGCGTGATATAAAGTCTAAAATTCATTATTTTTTCACGATTCTTTTGCTTAGAACTTCTTCACCGTTGCGCACTTCTAGGATATACACTCCTCTAGCAATTTCTGCTAATACAATTTCATTATAATCGAAGCAATTGATTTACCAAGCAATTTATTGCGCAGCTAATAACCACTCAATATTTTTGTAAGGCAGATCAAAAACTTTTCCTAAAATTTTGCTGGTTAATTTACCTTGGTAGATGTAAACCCCACTTCGGAAACCATGATCTTTTAAAATCATACCTTTGCAACCGCCTACATCACCAATTTCTAATAAAATAGGTGAAAAGATATTACTTAAGGCTATAGAAGCTGTTCGTGAAACCCGTGAAGCAATGTTTGGAACACAATAATGAATAACTCCGTGTTTGGTATACGTAGGTACTTCGTGATTGGTGATCCTCGAGGTTTCAAAACAACCTCCTTGATCGATACTTACATCAACGATTACCGAACCTGGTTTCATGGATTGAACCATTTCTTCGGTAACGACACATGGCGTTCTTCCATATGTTCCTCTAATGGCACCAATCACCACATCTGCCCGTTGAATTGCTTTACTTAATAACTTAGGTTGAATCACTGAAGTGTATACGCGATTACCAATATCATTATGTAAACGGCGTAATTTAGAGATTGAATTGTCAAAAACTTTGACGGATGCACCAACCCCTAAGGCTGTTCGGCACGCATATTCGCCAACGGTACCTGCTCCCAAAATAACCACTTCGGTAGGTTGAACACCTGCAACACCCCCCATCATGATGCCTTTTCCGTTTTTAAAATCAGAAAGTAATTCGGCTGCAATTAAGATGGATGTATTTCCTGCAATTTCACCCATCGCACGAACGACGGTGTATATTGATTGTTCGTCTTGAATATAATCCCACGCAACGGCGGTGATCTTTTTTTGCATCAAACTCACCAACGTTTTTTTAGGTTGCAAGGTTAATTGCAAGGCCGAAATGAGGGTTTGATTTCCCGGCATCATTTCGATCTCCTCATCCTCTGGTGGTGCCACTTTTAAAATAATATTTGATTGAAAAACTTTTGCGCGATCATACGCTATTTCCGCACCTGCCTCAGAATAATCCATGTCTTCGTAACGCGAATGTTTGCCTGCACCTGCTTCAACAATAATTTGATGACCATTGCTCACCAAAAATTGAACAGCTTCAGGATTTAACGCCACCCGACATTCTTGGTAAGATGTTTCTTTCGGAATTCCAATCGTAAGACTACCGCTTTTTCTGCCGATAGCAAGCATTTCTTCTTGTGGAAGAAGATTTCCTTCTTTCATTAACGATTTCAATGTTTCTGGATCTGTAATCATACATCTAATTGGATTATTCGCTTTTCGTTCTCGACTTCTATCGAAACGGATACGGTATTTAAAGGCAGAAGGTTATGAATTTTTTGAGGCCATTCAATAAAGCAATAGGCTTGGTCATCGTCGAAAAACTCTTCAACGCCAATATCCAATGCTTCACGTTCGCTTAAAATGCGGTAAAAATCAAAATGATAGACCTTTCCAAAATTAGTGGAGAAATATTCATTCACAATCGAAAAAGTTGGTGAAGAGGCATGATCTTCGATCGCCATATAGTCTAACAACCCTTTGATAAAAGTAGTTTTACCTGCACCCATTTCTCCATAAAATGCAATAATTTTACTTGATCCAAGTGCATTCAAAAATTCAGGTACCACTTTTTTAATGTCTGACAAATGACTGAGCTCAAATTTCATATTAGTGCTTTCATCAAAGATACATCAAAAATGGAAGTTTTTACCATTTCCGTTCATAAAATATGAACGCGTCACTTTTAAAATGCGAATTTTATTTTCCTGAAAGTTCTATAAAAGGAATGATTATTTCCTCTAAAGAAACTCCACCATGTTGAAAGGTATCCTTGTAATAATTTGCGTAATAATTAAAATTATTTGGATACGCGAAAAAATCATTCTCCTTGGCAAATACAAAATTTGAACTCACATTTTCTCTTGGCAATTTTATGGCTGCTGGATCGCTCGAAACAATGACTTCCTTTTCGTTATAACTTAGATTTTTTCCAACCTTGTACCGCAAATTGGTATTCGTGTTTTTGTCACCCACAATTTTAATTGGGGTATCGACACGAATGGTGCCATGGTCCGTAGTCAAAAATGTCTTTATCCCTTTTTCAGCGATTTTCTTTAAAATATCTCGCAAAGGCGAATGATTAAACCACGAAATTGTAAGCGATCTGTAGGCAGATTCATCATCTGCAAGTTCTTTAATAACATCCATTTCTGTTCGCGCATGTGACAACATATCCACGAAATTGTAAACAATCACATTTAAATCATTTTGCAATAAATCGTTAAATCTGTCCACCAATTTTTTGGCAAAATCTAACTTTACGACTTTATTGTAAGACATTTTGATATTCTTGTTATTGCGCTTTAAATTTGCTTGCAATAATTCAGCTTCATGCATGTTTTTGCCACCTTCGTCGTTTTCATTCAACCACAAATCGGGATAACGTTTTTCAATTTCACTTGGCATTAATCCTGAAAAAATTGCATTTCGCGCGTAATGCGTAGCGGTTGGAAGAATTGAATAATATAATTCTTCTCGTTCTACATTAAAAAACTCGCTGATCAAAGGTTTTAAAACTGCCCACTGATCAAATCGTAGATTATCGATCAAGACCACAAAAACAGGTTCTTTTCCCAACGAATCAAAAATTCTTTTTTTGAAAATTTGATGAGACATCATTGGGCTGTCGGGGGCATCATTTACCCAATCACGGTAATTTTTATCCACGTAGCGACAAAATTGTGTGTTGGCATCCTTTTTTTGCATGGCAAAAATTTCCTTCATCCCCTCATCTTGAGATTCTTGCAATTTAATCTCCCAGGCCACCAATTGTCGGTAAATTTCTGCCCATTCTTCCGCATCTAAACGATCATTCAAACGCATCCCAATTTGTCGGAACTCCATTTGGTAATCGTGGGTCGTTTTTTGGCTGACCAAATTCTTTTTCAATAAATTTTTCTTGAGCGCCAGTAAAATTTGGTTGGGATTGACCGGTTTTATCAAATAATCTGAAATTTGTCCCCCAATGGCTTCTTCCATGATGAATTCCTCCTCACTTTTTGTAATCATGATCACCGGCACACTTTGATTTTTAGCCTTAATGCGAGCCAAGGTTTCCAAACCATTTAATCCTGGCATATTTTCATCCAAAAAAATGATATCATAATGCGTTTCTGCCGACATATCGACAGCATCGGCACCATTATTAATCGTATCAATGGTGTACCCTTTTTGTTCTAAGAACAAAATATGGGGTTTAAGTAACTCAATTTCATCATCTGCCCACAAAATTCTTGCTTCCATCTATTATTTTTTAGTTAGTTTTGACGTGTTAAATTAATCATTTGATCTTGCAACGTACTACGCACAACAAAAGAAAAATTATAAACGATCCCGTTCATGGTTTTATTACGATTCCGGACGAATTAATTTTCGACCTTATTGAGCACCCTTATTTTCAACGGTTAAGGCGAATTAAACAACTCGGATTGTCACATTTAGTTTATCCTGGTGCAAATCATACCCGAT